>QOUO01000021.1 GCA_003862195.1 Coriobacteriaceae bacterium
GCCGCGGCGGAGCTGCGCGTCGAGCTGCTGGGCTCGACGGACCACTTCAGCTGCATGCTGTACCCGGAGCGCGACGGCGCCTTTGACGTGCGCGACTTCCAGTACCTGTACAACCTGTCCGCCTGGCCGCGCGTGTGGTGCGGCGTGCGGCTGCTGCGCGGCGTCGAGGCCGACATCGTGGACCTGGACGGCCACCTGTTTGGCTGGGACAGCCCCATCACGGAGGAGATAAACGGCCATCCGCTGCCCGCGTCCACCACGCTCAAGGACCGCGTGTTTGGCAAGATCGACTACGCGATAGCGAGCATCCACGACGACTCGTTTGCTGACGGCGCAAGCCTCGCGCAGACAACTGCCTGCTACGTGCACGCGCTGGAGGACCCCAAGGTGCTGATCCTTGGGCACACGGGCCGCTCGGGCGTGCCGTTTGACGTGGACGAGGTCCTCTCCGTCGCAAAGGAGAAGGGCAAGCTGATCGAGATAAACGAGGCCACGCTCGCAAGGCATCCGCAAGCCGTGGGCCAGTGCCAGAAGATTGCCGAGCGCTGCGCTGAGATGGGCGTCATGGTCTCCACGGGGACGGACGCGCACATATCGCAGTCCGTGGGCAGGGTCGACCACGTGCGCGAGATGCTCGAGCGCATCCACTTTCCTCAGAAGCTCGTGGCGACGCGCGACGCCCAGACGTTCCTGGGCGTACTGGAGCGCGCCGTCGGCAAGCCAAAGGGAATGTAGCGGGAGCTGGCGCTGCGGTCGCACCCGTCGCTGGCGCCGCGCGACCTGCGGCTAGATCTGGATCGTCAGCCCCACGGGGCAGTGGTCCGACCCCATCACGTCGCTCATGATCTTGGTGTCGCGCACGCGGTCAAAGGCGCGGTCGCTCACCAGGAAGTAGTCGATGCGCCAGCCGGCGTTCCGGGCGCGGGCGCGCATGCGGTAGCTCCACCAGCTGTAGGCGCCCTCGAGCGTGGGGTTCTGCGCGCGGAAGGTGTCCGTAAAGCCAGCGTCAAGAAGCTTGCCAAAGCTCTCGCGCTCCTCGTCGGAAAATCCCGCGTTCTGGTGGTTGGTGTCCGGGTTCTTGAGGTCGATCTCCTCGTGCGCCACGTTGAAGTCGCCGCAGGTCACGACCGGCTTCTGCTGGTCGAGCTCGCCCAGGAACTCGCGGAAGCGCGCGTCCCACTGCATGCGCTCGTCCAGGCGCGCGAGCCCTTGCTTGGAGTTGGGCGTGTACACGTCCACAAACCAGAACGTGGGGAACTCGAGCGCGCACACGCGGCCCTCGTCGTCGGCCACGGGGCTGCCGATCTTGCGGACGACGCTCAGGGGCGCCTCGCGCGAGAAGACCGCGGTGCCGGAGTAGCCCTTGCGCTCGGCGTAGCTCCACGTCTGCGTGTAGCCGGGGAGGTCGAGCTCGACCTGGCCCTCCTGCAGCTTGGTCTCCTGCAGGGCGAACACGTCCGCGTCCAGCTGCGCAAACACGTCCTGGAAGCTCGGCTCCTTCTTCATGACGGCGCGCAGGCCGTTCACGTTCCACGACACGAGCGAAAGCTCGC
The DNA here is from genome assembly GCA_003862195.1 of Coriobacteriaceae bacterium. Taxonomy (GTDB): domain Bacteria; phylum Actinomycetota; class Coriobacteriia; order Coriobacteriales; family Atopobiaceae; genus Parafannyhessea. The sequence goes on from QOUO01000021.1 coordinate 1,554, forward strand.
GGCCCTCGCCGGCGGTCTCTGCGTTGGGCATGCGTTCTTCTCCCTTGGGTAGTCGCTCTCTTGCTCTTTTCTGCGCACGCACGGCCTGCGGCGGGCGTGGCGCGGGCGGCTAGGCCTCCGCGTCGGCCTTCCAGTTGGGGTCCCCAAACAGGAACTCCTTGTAGGAGGCCATGTCGCGCAGCGCCTGGGCGTGGCCCAGCGCGTACGCCGTCTTGAGCGCGGTGCGGTCCGTGGTGGTGCTGGCCACGGGCATCATGTCCGGGCGCACGACCATGCAGCGGCCCTCGCGCTCCATCTGCTCGATGCGGTCGAGCTCCGCGTTGTAGCGCTCCCAGCGGTTGAGGAGCTCGTGCTTGAGGTAGGGGTACTTGCGGGCCAGCGTCGTGATGGCCTGGCGCTTGCGCTCCGTGGGCGGCTCCTTGCGGTAGCCTGCCGGTCGCGTGGCCACCAGGAAGAACTTCTTGTAGCCGGCGACTTCCGCCATGTGCACGGGTAGGCCGGCGCCCTCCGCGATGCCGCCGTCCAGGTACGTGACGCCGTTGATGGGCTCGGGCTTCATGAGCAGCGGCAGCGTGGAGCTCGCGCGCACGCACGCCATCAGGTCGCGCAGCGTGGGCATGTCCTCGCGCGTGAAGATGCGGGTCCGGCCGGTCTCCAGCTCGAAGGCCTCGACCGATACGCCGGCGGGGTTTGCCTGGAAGACGTCCCAGTCAAAGGGGAGGGTGCCGTCGTCCACGCAGCCCTCGTACAGGTAGTCCGCGTCAAAGTAGCGCTTGCCGCGCAGCAGCGAGCCCAGGCCGGCCGCGGGGTGCCTGCCGTTCTTGAGGCCCAAGAAGGCGCGGCGCACGCGGTCCTGGTCGCGGCTCACGTAGTCTACCGTGTGGCTTGCGCCGGCGGATATGCCGCACACAAAGTCAAAGTGGATGCCCTCCTCAAGAAGGGCGTTGGCGATGCCGCCGGTGTAGGCGGCGCGGTATCCGCCGCCCTCGAAGCAGAGCGCGCAGTCGAGCACGTTGTTGGTGAGTGGTGCCATGTGTCCTGCCTTACATAGATTGCACGTGGTAACAAACTTACCCGTTTGTCGGCATGCTAGACCACGCGCGCGGCGTCCCAACACCAAAGTGCTACCGTAAGAGTGACCTTAGGAGGCTGGCATGGGCAAGACGATCACGGATCCGGCGGAGGCCGCCCAAGAGCTCAGGGGGCTCTTCGACGCGTCCACGCACGCGGTGTTCTTTGGAGGGGCCGGAGTTTCCACGGCGAGCGGGATCCCGGACTTCCGAAGCGAGAACGGCCTGTACAACCAGCACTTCTCGTCCAAGTACTCCCCGGAGGAGCTGCTGAGCCACCACCTGTGGCGCGAGGACCCCGAGGCCTTCTACGACTTCTATCGCAAGATGATGTGCGCGCCGGAGGCCAAGCCCAACCAGGCGCACCTAAAGCTTGCCGAGCTGGAGCGCGACGGCAAGCTCGACGCCGTGGTGACCCAGAACATCGACGGCCTGCACCAGGCGGCCGGCTCCAAGAACGTGATCGAGCTCCACGGCTCCACGCACCGCAACTACTGCGTCAGGTGCGGCGCGGAGTACTCGGAGGAGTGGATGCTCCAGACCACGGGCGTGCCGCATTGCCCCAGGTGCGGCGGCGTCGTGAAGCCCGACGTGGTCCTGTACGAGGAGCCCCTGGACGAGAAGAACATAACCAACGCGATCGAGGCCATCAGCCGGGCCGACCTCCTGGTCATAGGCGGGACGTCACTTGTGGTGTACCCCGCGGCCGGGCTCATCCAGTACTTCTCGGGCGACCACCTCGTGATCGTGAACCTGCAGCCCACGGGGCAGGACTCCGCGGCCGACGTGGTTTGTGCCTGTGACATCGCAAAGGCGTTCGACTGGTAGGGTGCAAGCGGCTACAATCTTTTAGAACACTCCGGGGCTGCCGCCGTGGCGCGGTTGCCCCTTGACCCATCTGGAAGGTGCGCTCCATGCTTCGTGAGGACTACTCCATCTGGCGTTGCGGCCGGCACGAGATCTCGCTGGCTCGCCCGCGCGTCATGGGCATCCTGAACGTCACCCCGGACTCCTTTAGCGATGGTGGGGAGAACATCGACCCCGCGAAGGCGGTCGATCGCGCACTGCAGATGATGGACGAGGGCGCGGACATTATTGACGTGGGCGGCGAATCCACCCGCCCGGGCCACAAGCCGGTCTCCCCCGAGGAGGAGGCGCACCGCATCGTGCCGGTGATCCGCGGCATCATGGCGAAGGCGCCCACGGCCATCATCTCCGTCGACACGCGCCACGCCGCCGTCGCCAAGGTGTGCCTGCGGCTGGGCGTGTCGATCCTGAACGACGTCACGGGCTTTACGGACCCGGCCATGGTGCAGGTCGCCGCGGAAAGCGACTGCGGCTGCATCGTGATGCACTGGAACAAGCTGGCCGGCACGAGCAGCCGCCGCATGGTGCAGCTGGACACGGAGCGACCCCTGCGCAACAGGCGCCCCGTCCCCACCAGCACGCGCCGCTTTACCCTGCCGGAGACCGCGCCCATCATGCGCGAGGTCATGGGCTTCCTGGGCGACCAGGCGCGACTGCTCATGCGCGCCGGCATCGACCACGACCGCATCTGCATCGACCCGGGCCCCGGTTTTGACAAGACCTACGACCAGGACGTGGTGATCCAGCGCGAGACGCGCAAGCTCGTGAGCATGGGCTATCCCGTGCTGAACGCCGTCTCGCGCAAGCGCTTTGTGGGCGCCGTGTCCGGCGCGGAGGACGCCAAGGACCGCGACTTTGCCACGGCGGGCATCGCGCTCGCGGCGGTGGAGAGCGGCGCGCGCGTGCTGCGCGTGCACGACGTGGCCGGCGTGACGCAGGCGCTCAACACGTACTGGTCCGTCACCAAGAACGACCCGCGGCAGGGCTTCGTCTCCATTGGCTCCAACGTGGGCGACCGGCTGGCCAACCTCTCGCAGGCCGTGCGGCTCATGAACCAGATCCCCATGACCTGCGTGGTCCAGGCGAGCCACGCCTACGAGACCGAGCCCGCCTACGGCATCGAGACCAACGTCGTTAACGCTGTGGTCGAGATCAGGACCGAGCTGGCACCCATCGTTCTTATCGACCAGCTGCTTGACATCGAGCGGCAGCTCAAGCGCGTGCGCGACCCGCGCCTTGCGGGCCACGGCCCCCGCACCATCGACTGCGACCTCTGTTTCATCGAGGACGAGCAACACGCCGGCCCCAAGCTCACGCTGCCGCACCCGCACCTGGGCGAGCGCGACTACGTGCTGGTTCCTATGGAGGACCTCATGCACGACCCGGTGCGCTACCTCATGCACGCCGGCGTGCCCGTGTACGCCCCCGAGGACCGCGTGGGTCACGTGGTGGCCGAGGCAGGCGAGCTGGATTGGCAGTAGGGAAGGACGCGAACGAGCCGCTGGCGCGCGCGACCGTGCGCCCGGACGTCCCCATGCAGATGTACACCTGCCTTCCGCAGGTGCTGGCCCTGGGCCTGGCGCGCTCGCTGGGCGAGAGGGGCGTTGGCGACGCGCGCGTGAGCTGGCCGGCATCCGTGAGCGTGGGCGGCACGCCAGTCCTGCGCGTTGACGTGCGCGCCGGCTACGACGAGGGCATGTACGCGGCCTGCGAGGTCGCCGCGCTCGAGGGGGCCGAGGCGCTTCCGGACCTGGTGGACGAGGCCATGCTTGCGGCCGCGCTCGAGGAGGCCGCCGGCTCGTGGGAGGCGTCGCTTCGCGCGGCACACGTGGTGGCCGGGCCCCTGGCGCCGCTGCTGGACGAGTACTTTGACCGCCTGGACTGCGCAAACCAGGAGGTCGAGGTTGTCTATCCCAACGGCCGCGTCGCGACGCGCGGCGTGCTGGCCGGGATGGACGTGTGGGGTCGCGCCGCCGTGCGGTGCGAGTCTGGCCGCGAGCTCAACATCTCGCCCGAGCAGGCGATCATCAGGCCGGCCCGCGGGTAGCGGGACTGGCGGCGCTGGCGGCAAGGGCCCGTCGGGCGGGCCTGTTGGAGTTGATTCGGGCGACTTGCAACTGCGGGGGACTTTTGTGTGTTTCTCGAGTGGATCGAGGCTCTGGACCAGGCGGAAAAGACGCAAAAGTCTGTCACATGTGCCAGGACGGAGCGCTTTTGTGTGTTTGCGAGACCAGCAAGCCGCCGTGCGAAGCCATTTTAATAAGATATTGAACTAAGAAACACACAAAAGCCCCTGCGAATTGCAGCGGGGCCAAATGTTCTGCCCAACAGGGCGTGCACTCGGCGCCGAACGGACTACCCGTTGATGTCGCGCTGCCTGCGGGCGGCGCGCTTCTCGTTGCGATGCCGCCAGATGAGCTGGATGCCGCGGACGGTCAGGTCGGGGTCGATCACGTCGAACACGTCCGTCGCGCCGGCCACGATGTCCGCAAAGCCGCCGGTGCCAACGACGGTCGCGTCGGGCGCGCCGATCTCGCGCTTGATGCGGCTGACCAGGCCCTCCGCCTGAGCGGCCGCGCCGATTACGATGCCGGACTGGACCGCCGTCTCCGTCGTGTCGCCCAGGGCGTGCGGCGGCACCACGAGCGGCACGCTCGAAAGCTTGGCCGCGCGCGAGAAGAGCGCCCTCGCGGACGAGAGCACGCCGGGCATGATGGCCCCGCCGCGGAAGGCGCCGCGGGCGTCCACCACGTCGATGTTGGTCGCGGTCCCAAAGTCCACCACGATCACGGGCGCGCCGTAGCGCTCCCGCGCGGAAACCGCGTTCGCGATGCGGTCCGAGCCCACCTGGTGCGGGTCCGGCATGTCGATGGGGATGCCGCAGTCGCGCGTGGCGTCCACCAGCAGCACGTCCTCCGCCATGAGCAGGTGCGACATCATGTACTGCCACTCCTGCGACAGGATGGGCACCACGCTCGCGATGGCGACGTCCGTCACGCTGCCAAGGTCGAGGCCAAACATGACAAAGTAACCAAACAGGCGCGCGTGCAGCTCGTCGGCCGTGTCCGTGTGGTCCGTGGCCATGCGCCACTGGCGGCGCAGGGTCCCGTCCTCGTCAAACAGGCCGAGCGTGGTCTGGGTGTTTCCAACGTCTACGGTAAGGAGCATGATGGCCTTCCCGGGGTGGTCGTGGCGTGTCAAGGCCTAAGTCTACCCGCAGCGCGTGGCGGCCTGTGCCACAACCGCCATTTGTTCTCCACAACAACGGCGGCAGGAATCTGCTACACTCCTATAGCTTGACGCCCTGAATAGAAACCAGGGCTACCATCCTCGCCTGGTCGGAAACCAGGCCTACCAAAGGAGTCCCACATGAAGCAAGGCATCCATCCTAAGTACGTGGAGTGCACCGTCCGCTGCACCTGCGGCAACACCTGGGTCACCCGCTCCACCAAGAGCGAGATGACCATCGACCTGTGCGACAAGTGCCACCCGTTCTACACGGGCCAGCAGAAGCTCGTCGACACCGGCGGCCGCGTCCAGCGCTTCGCCAACAAGTTTGGTGGTGCCGCTGCCGCCCAGCTCAAGAAGGCCGAGGAGGCCAAGGCCGCCAAGGCTGCGAAGGCCGCCGAGCAGGCTGCCGCAAAGAAGGCCGCCAAGGAGGCCAAGGCTGCCGAGAAGGCCAAGCGTGCCGCAGAGTACGCCAAGAAGGCCGAGGCTGAGGCTGCCAAGCAGGCCGCCAAGGCCGCTGCCGAGGCCGAGGCTGCCGCGGAGACCGTCGAGGCCGCCGCTGACGCCGCCGACGCGGAGGCGCCCGCTGCCGAGTAGGCTCGCGGACGTGGTGCGCACGCCGCGCATCGCACCATAGCAAGTCAAGGGGGAGGTCGACTTCGGTCGGCCTCCCCCTTGCGTTAGGGCCAATTCGTCGCGGGGCCGCAGGATCCCGCGGGTAAGAAGGGCCCCCGGGCGAGAAGAACGTCCCGCCCACCTGCGCGGCCCGCTGCGCCCGCTACACCAGACGCAGGTGCGGGTGTGATCCCCCGTCCTTCTCGCCCGCGTCCTCTTCCTCCTTTGCGGCTGCCTTTGCCTCGCGCATGAGCTGGACGCCCTCCTCGAGGTAGTTCGTGTCGTCCTCGCGAGCCGACGCCTCGGCCTCCGTCTCGTAGCGGTAGGTGACGTCGCACTCGTCCAGCACCATGCGCAGCGCCTTGTTGCGGCGCGCCGTCGCGCGCAGCTCGGCGTAGTTGCCGGCCGCGCGGGCCTCCGCCTCGATCCGGTCCGCCTCGCGCTCGGACACGCCAAGCAGGCTGGGCAGCTCCTCAAACGAGACGTGGACCATGCGGTGCTGCACAAGCGCGTCCAGCGCGGCGGACTCCTCGGCCGTCTGCTGCGCCTCGCGGTCGAACATTGCGTTTAGCTGCTCCTCGTCCGCGGCCGTGCTTTCGAGCAGCCCCTCCAGCGAGTGGCCGTCGTCGCGCAGGCGCTGCAGGAAATCCGCGCGCAGGTTGTGGCGGGCGCGCGCCACCTCGGCCTTGGTGACGGACTGCTCCAGGCGCTTGGCGAGCTCGCGCACGCAGAGCGTGGGGAGCTCCTCGCGCGCGAGCTTGGCGTTGTTGTCTGACACAAAGCTGCGCATCATGATGCGCAGCTCGTCGGCGCTGTCCATGTCAAAGTTGCGCTTGACCCACGCGGGGTCCTTCAGGCTCTCCATTGTGCCGCCGCGCGTCTGGCAGGCAAGCTCGAGCGCAAACTCCACGTCCTGCCTGGTGGTGTAGGGGATGGTGATCGTGACGCTCACGGGCTCGTACGAGCTGAGCGTGTAGAAAGGCTTGCCGTCCACCAAAAACGGCTTGGGCTTGGGCCTCTGTGGCATTGGCCTTCTCCTTTGCGTTGTCTGCGGGCGCGTGTGCGCTCGCGGCGTGGTTTTCCCTAGGATACCCCGCACGGCCCGCATGCCCAACCCGCCCATGCCGACGCCGCGGCCCGTCCACAGAGCCGGCCGCCGCGCGCGGCCCGCGCATGGGTACAATGCCCGTGCCAACGGGGGACGGGAGGCTCGACATGGCACAGGTACAGGACGCAGGCGCGGGCACGGCGGCGGGCGCGGCGGCTGCCGCGATCGCGGGCGCGGCCGCGCAGGCAAGTGCAAGCCCGGCGTGCATGAGGACGGACCTGCTCATCATCGGCGCCGGCCCGGCGGGCATCTTCACGGCGCTGGGCCTGCTGCGCAAGGGCGACGGCCGTTCCATCACCATCGTGGAGAAGGGCCTGCCCATCGAGCGGCGGCACTGCCCCAAGGAGCAGGTCGGCCACTGCGTGGGATGCGATCCCTGCCGGATCACCACGGGCTTCTCGGGCGCGGGCGCCTTTAGCGACGGCAAGCTGTCGCTTTCGCACGAGGTAGGCGGCGACTTGCCGGAGCTTGTGGGCGCGGACCTGGTGCAGGCCACCATCGAGCGCGCGGACGGCATCTACCTGGAGCTGGGCGCGGACCCGCACGTGGAGGGCGTGGGCCAGCGCGGCCGCGTGGCGGACATCCGGCGCCGCGCCATCCAGGCGGGCCTCAAGCTCGTGGACTGCCCCATCCGTCACCTGGGGACGGAGCGCGCGCAGCAGATATACGGAAGAATCGAGCGCCTGCTGCTTGACGCGGGCGTCAACATCCTCTTCGAGCACGAGTGCCTGGAGGTGCTGGTGGAGGGCGAGAAGTGCCTGGGCGCGGTCGTGGCGCCCACGGGACGCCCGCAGGACCAGACCCGCATCCTGGCGGCGGAGACCGTGGTCGCCACGGGCCGGCGCGGCGCGCTCTGGTTTGACGAGATGTGCACCGAGCACGGCATCAGCCACGCGCCCGGCCCCGTTGACCTGGGCGTTCGTGTTGAGGTCCGCAACGAGGTGATGGAGGACGTCAACAACGTGCTGTACGAGTCCAAGCTCGTGGGCTACCCGCCGCCCTTCCGCAACAAGGTGCGCACGTTCTGCCAGAACCCCGGCGGCTTTGTGAGCCAGGAGAACTATGACGGCGGCCTTGCGGTGGTGAACGGCCACTCGTACAAGGAGCGCAAGAGCCCCAACACCAACCTGGCTGTGCTTGTGTCATTTAACTTTCGCGAGCCGTTCCACGAGCCCATCGCCTACGCGCAGAACGTGGGCCGCCTCATGAACATGCTGGGTGCCGGCCACATCCTGGTGCAGCGCTTTGGCGACGTGCTGGACGGCAAGCGCACGTGGCCCAAGGAGCTGGGCCGCTCCAACGTGGTGCCCACGCTGCCCGACGCGGAGGCCGGCGACATCACGGCGGCCATGCCGTACCGTGCCATGTGCGAGATCGTGGAGTTCATGAAGGCCGTGGACAAGGTCGTGCCCGGCTTTGCCGCGGACGAGACGCTGCTCTACGCGCCGGAGCTCAAGTTCTACAGCAACCGCGTGGCGATGGACGCCCACCTCAACACCAACGTCGCGCACCTGCACTGCCTGGGCGACTCCTCCGGCTGGACGCGCGGCCTCATGATGTCGAGCGTGATGGGCCTGCTCATGGCGGACGAGCTTACCTCGCGAGCGTGAACACGTCCGTGTACGTGGACGTGGCGTCGTACGGGATGAGCAGGAACGACTCCTGCTCCGTGTGCGTGCACGTCACGCGCGCGACGGCGCGGGTGGCGTCGTCGCCGCTGCCAAAGCCCAGCTGCACCACGATGGTGCCCTGGCTGTCGTCGGGCGTCGTGAGCTTGAAGGCGTAGGTGCTGTCCGTGGGGTCGTCCTTCTCGCCCACGCGCGTGCCCTCAAACGTGACGCCCGAGAGCTGCTGGTCGCCGTCGGAGGAGTCCACGTCCGAGTCCGGCTCCGTGTGGTAGTGTGCCACGCAGCCAAGCGTGCCGGTCAGGCGCTTGGAGTCCTTGGAGACGGTTTCGATGTTGATGGTGAGCGTCTGCCCCTGCGCGCCATAGCAGCGCTTGCTGGAGGCCTCCTGGCTCTGGAACGTGCCGGCCCACGTGCCCTCGAGCGAGGCCAGGCTGAGCCTGCGCGCGCCGGAGCTTGCACTTGCCTTTGCGAGCTCCCACGAGCCGCTCGCCGCAGCAAAGTCAAAGCGCGCGGTCACGGTGCACGAGCGTGTGGCGTAGCCCTTGGACTCGCTCAGGCGCAGCGTCACGGTCTGCGTCTGCCTCTTGCGGTCGAACTTCGTCTTGCTGACCTCAAGCTTTGCGTCCTTGTAGAGCGACGCGAGCGACTCCGCGGAGGGGCTCGAGCTGCCTGCTGCGTCCGCCCGCGCCAGGATCGCGCCCACGCCCGCGCGGATGCGCGAGGTGCCTACGCCCGTGGTGGCCGCGTAGGAGACGGTCCCACTCTTGCGGGTGGATTCCGGCAGCCAGTTGCCCTTGGTGTCGCGCACGTACGTGAGACGCACGGGCACCGTGGCCGTCACGGAACCGTTGGAGTACCTGATGCGCGCCAGCGCGGTAACCGTACCGTTTTTGATGCTGACGCTCTGGCCGGAGGCGGACTTGGCCACCAGGGCCTCCGTGCTGTCGAAGGCGCCTGCCTTGTGCGTGAGCTCGGGCGCGTTGGCCAGGGCGTCACGCCTCACCTTGCCCAGGCTGGGGAGGTGCTGGTCCAGCGCGCCCGAAGCCAGCGTGATGACGATGGCGAGAAGGACCACCCCCGCGGCCACGCACGCCGTTGCCACGCGGTGGGCGCGCACGGTTGCAGCTAGCTGCCGCAGTGCGTGGGCGGCGGGGTTGCCGTCCGCATCGGCGGCCGCGGCCTTGGGCGAGGTGCCGCCCTGGTCGGCGCCGCCGGGGGAGGGGGCGTTCTTCTCGCCCGCGGCCGCGCCTGCGACCTCGCCCTCGCGGGGCAGCTCCCGCGGTTGCGGCCGCCTTGCGGTTTGCTGCGCCGTGGGCTGGCTGTCCATGTGCGTGGTCGGGGCGTCCTGCGTGGAGTCCGCGTCCGCGCCGGAGTCTGCGGCCGAGCCTGCGCCCGGCAGGTCCTGCGTGGTGCCCGCCTCGCCCTGCGTGCCGTCTGGCTTGCGCTTGTCTGCCATGTGCCCCCGCCCGTCGCGCCCGCGTGTTCGTGTTTGTGGGAACAGTTTCTCACAGTTGGCTGCCGCGCGCGGGGAGGCTGGGCCGCCTGCCGCCGCCTGCCGTCGCCCCGTGTACGGCGTGTGCATTGCCACCTGCGCGAATAGAAGTCGCGCGTAGGTGGTATCCTCACTACGCTGAACACTTCTGTCGCGCTACGCCGCGCCCCCGCGCCGCGCCGCGACCACCCAAGGGAGAGAAAGATGCGAGAGAAGCTCGAAAGGCTCATCGCGGCGTACGCGGAGCTGGAAAAGAAGATGATGGACCCCTCCGTCGTGGGCGACCCCAAGGAGTACGCCCGCGTCGCGAAGGAGCACGCAAGCCAGGCCGAGCTCGTGGCCAAGGCTAAGGAGTACCTGCAGGCGCTTGACGACATCGAGGCCGCGCGCGAGATGCTGCATGAGGCCGACGCCGACGAGAAGGAGATGCTGCAGGAGGATATCGAGGCCAACGAGCAGAAGGTCCCCGGCCTCGAGGAGGAGATCAAGTACCTGCTGATCCCCGCGGACCCCAACGACGAGAAGAACACCATCGTGGAGATCCGCGCCGGCGTCGGCGGCGACGAGGCGGCCATCTTCGCGGGCGACCTGTACAGCATGTACGAGCGCTTTGCCACGAGCCGCGGCTGGAAGATCGAGGTGCTTTCCTCCAGCCCCGGCGAGGCGGGCGGCTTCAAGACCATCGAGTTCAAGGTCACGGGCGAGAAGGTCTACTCCGTGATGAAGTTCGAGTCCGGCGTGCACCGCGTCCAGCGCATCCCCAAGACGGAGTCGCAGGGCCGCATCCAGACGTCGACGGCCACGGTGGCCGTGCTGCCCGAGGCCGAGGACATCGACATCGAGATAAAGGACGAGGACCTGCGCGTGGACACCTACTGCGCGTCCGGCCCCGGCGGCCAGGGCGTCAACACCACGTACTCCGCCGTACGCATCACGCACCTTCCCACGGGCATCGTGGTGCAGTCGCAGGACCAGCGCTCCCAGATCCAGAACCGCGCGGTCTGCATGGAGATGCTGCGCGCCCGCCTGTACCAGATCGAGCTGGAGCGCCAGCAGGCCGAGCAGGGCGCCCAGCGCCTGAGCCAGATCGGCCACGGCAACCGCTCCGAGAAGATCCGCACGTACAACCAGCCGCAGGACCGCGTGACGGACCACCGCATCGGCTTCAACAGCACGTACACCGGCGTGCTGCAGGGCGACAAGCTGGGCGAGGTTATCGAGGCGCTCGCCGCGGCGGAGCGCGCGGAGAAGCTCGCGCAGTCCGTCTGATGCCGTGACGGGCAGCTGCCTTGCGCGGGCCCGCGTACTTCTCGCCCGTGGCTTGCAGTTGCCTTTGCCCAGTTCACACAACGTGCACGCAGGCGCGTCCTTCGCGGTGGCGGGGGACGCGCCTTGTCGTAGAATGGCGCGGTACCGGACGGTGTGGCGCAGGAGGTGCCATGGCGGAGCAACAGACGTGGACCATACAGAGGATGCTCGACTGGACGATCGGCTACCTCACCCGCAAGGGTGACGAGCGACCGCGCCTTTCGGCGGAGTGGATGCTGGGGTCCGTCACGGGGCTCACGCGCGTGCAGATATATACCAGCTTCGACCGGCCGCTGTCGCAGGAGGAGCTCCAGCGCATGCACGACGCGGTGGTGCGCCGCGGCACGGGCGCCCCGCTGCAGTACATCACGGGCGAGATGCCCTTCCGCCACATCGTCCTGCGCTGCGAGGAGGGCGTGCTCATCCCGCGGCCCGAGACGGAGGTCCTGGTGGACGCGGCGCTCGAGGGCGTGGACGCGGCGCGCGCGTGCGGGCGAGAAGCCCGTGTGCTCGAGGTCGGCACCGGTACGGGATGCATCGCCTGCTCCATCGCGAGCGAGCGGCGCGGCACGCACGTGGTGGCGACGGACATTTCCGAGCGCGCGGCGTCCCTGGCGGAGCGCAACCGCGACGCCCTGGGGCTCGACGGCGCGGTGGATGTGGTCCGCTGCGACCTGGCGGCAGGCGTGGACCCGCAGTACATGGGCGCGTTTGACGTGCTCGTTTCCAACCCGCCCTACATCCCCTCAGACGTGGTGCCCACGCTCCCCGCGGAGGTCGAGGCGCACGAGCCGCACCTGGCGCTCGACGGCGGGCCGGACGGGCTCGACGTGTTCCGCCGGCTGCTGGGGCTTGCGCCGCGGGCGCTCCGCCCGGGCGGCATGCTCTGCGTGGAGCTGTTCGAGACCAACGTCAACACGGCCGCGGACCTCTGCCGCGAGCAGGGCGGCTGGGCCTCGGTCGAGGTGCGCCAGGACCTCACGCACAGGCCGCGCGTGCTGGTGGCCGTGCGCGAGGGCGACCTTGCACAGGGCATAGGGGATGAGCGCGAGCGCGAGCTCTCGCAAAGGGAGAAGGTCATCCACGTGAACCAGGCCGCGCCCGACGCGGCGGCCGTCAGGCGCGGGGCGAACGTCCTTCTCGCCGGAGGGGTCGTCGTGGTGCCCACGGACTCCGTGTACGGCATCGGGTGTGCGGCCACGCCGCACAACCCGGGGCTCGGTCGCACGTTTGCCATCAAGCGGCGCGACCTTGCGCAGACGCTGCCGTGGCTCGTGGCGGACGCGGAGGACCTGGAGCGCTTCGGTCGCGACGTGCCGCTGTGGGCCGTCGCCCTGGCACAGCGGTTCTGGCCGGGCGCGCTCACGCTCGTGGTCAAGGCCGCGCCCACCGTGCCGGCGGAGTACGTGCGCAGCTCGGACGGCACCATTGCGCTCAGGCTGCCGGATTCCAACCTCGTGCGCGCGCTCGCGCGGCGCGTGGGCTGCCCGCTCGCCATCACGAGCGCCAACACGCACGGCGCGCCCTCGGCCACGTCCGGCGCCGGGGTGGAGGAGCGCATCGTGGCGGAGGCGGACCTCGCGTTCGACGGCGGCCCCGCGCCCATCGCCATCGCGTCCACCATCGTGGGCTGCACGGGGGAGGAGCCCCAGATCCTGCGCGAGGGAGCCATCCCCACGGCCGACGTGATGGAGGTCGCGCGCGGTTAGCGCGGCATGACGCGCGTCACATACGCGGTGCCCCGCATGGGGTATCTTTGTGGTAGCAACCGCGTCCCTAAGGAGAGCAGCATGAAGATCGCAATCGCGTCCGACCACGCCGGCTTCAACCAGAAGCCCGCCATGGTGGAGTACCTCAAGAGCCTCGGCCACGAGGTCGTGGACTTTGGCCCGCAGAACGACGACCGCGTGGACTACCCCGACTTCGCGGACAAGGTCGCCCGCTATGTGGCGGCCGGCAACGCGGACCGCGGCGTCCTCATCTGCGGCACGGGCATCGGCATGGCCCTCACGGCCGACAAGGTCCCCGGCATCCGCGCGGCTGTCATCCAGTCGCCGTACTTCGCGCACCTCTTCCGCGAGCACAACAACGGCAACGTCGTGTGCATGTCCGGCCGCTTTACCCCGTTCGACGTCAACAAGGCCATCGTGGACGAGTTCCTCACCACGGAGTTCGGCGGCGGCCGTCACGCGGGCCGCGTGCAGAAGATCATGCGCGAGGACGACCCCTCCTTCAAGGGAGTCGACGCCTAGTCATCCCCTGCAGGGTCGTGCCTGGTCGGCGTGCTACCATTCTTGGCGGCAAAGTCATCTCGCCCGTCCCGCCGCGCGCGGGCGGGCGCCAGGCAACGGAGGCACGCATGGACTTCGACACCAACCGATTCCAGATCATCGACCACCCGCTCGTGCAGCACAAGCTGCACATCCTCAGGGACAAGAACACGTCCACCAAGGACTTCCGCGAGCTCGTGACCGAGCTTGCCGTGTTCGAGGGCTACGAGGCCATGCGCGACCTGCCGCTCGAGGACGTCGAGGTCGAGACCCCGCTCGAGAAGACCACCTGCAAGCGCATCGCGGGCAAGAAGATCGCGATCATCCCCATCCTGCGTGCGGGCCTCGGCATGGTCGACGGCATCCTCACGCTCGTCCCCTCCGCGCGCGTCGGTCACGTCGGCATGTACCGTGACCCCCAGACGCACGAGCCGCACCAGTACTACTGCAAGTTCCCGCCCGCGATCGAGGACCGCACCTGCCTCGTGGTCGACCCCATGCTCGCCACGGGCGGCTCGCTCACCGCGGCCATCAAGTTCCTGCGCGACGCGGGCGTGAAGGACATCCGCTGCCTCACGCTCGTCTCCGCGCCCGAGGGCGTCAAGGCCGTGCTCGACTACGACCCGGACGTCCGCCTCTTCACGTGCGCGCTCGACCGCGAGCTCAACGAGAACGCCTACATCCTGCCGGGCCTCGGTGACGCCGGCGACCGCATCTTCGGCACCAAGTAGCCTCAGCCGGGAACAACAAACCGCTCACAGGGCGAGAAGAACCGCCGACCCGATCGGCAGCTCTTCTCGCCCTCACCTTACGTGAGGGTTCGTGAGCCGCCACAACGTGGCGTGAAGGTTTCGTAGCGATTTTTGAAATGAGTTCAAAAACGGGTCAATTCCACGTGCCACGAATCCTGCGAAAATGCGCCACTAGGCGTCCTACGTGGGGCTTTTGGACGGAAACGCGAAAATATGCCTGTGGACTTTGAGATTCCACACGCCTACACTTTCTAGCGCTGACTTTGTGGTGAGTAGCGAGGTGACCATGAACCAGGCGATTGCCATCGTATTGGGGGCCGTCTGCGGAGTGGTCGGCGCGATTCCGTCTGCCGTGCTGTTTGAACGGGCCAACAAACGGGGTACAAACCATAACGTTAGCGTGGGCGCGGGGCTTGCAAGCACGCTCGTCTCGTTCCTGCTACTATCTGCGGCAATATACGTCGCGCATCTTAAAGCGCCTGCCTACGAGGCCAGCTTTGTGATCGCAACGGTGGTGGCGTTCCTCGTGGTCTGGGGAATCGAGTCCATCAGGGGCTTGAGGGCGGCTCAGGGATCCGCCTCGCCTGGAGGGAAGGACGAATAGTGAACCCGCTAGCAAGTTTGTCCAAGGAGATGGAGGAGCTGGTTGACAGCTTCATGGCAAAGGCCGTTGTCGGCAACACGACCGTGGGCCTCACCCAGTACATCTTCTTCATGCTCGTCGCAATTGCGATCCTCCTGATCGTCATGTTCACGTTCAAGAAGAAGCAGTCCCAGAGCCTCGTTCCGCAGGGCTTCTTCGTGAACGGCATGGAGTTCCTCGTGGAGTTCGCACGCGATGACCTCTGCGTGAGCCTCCTGGGGAAGAACTGGAAGAAGCACTTCCCGTTCGTCTCCGCCGTGTTCTTCTTCATCCTGTTCAACAACATCGTCGGCATCATCCCCGGCTGCCACCCCGGCACCGGCACGATGGGAGTCACGGCGGCGCTCGCCATCTGCTCCTTCGTCTACTACGTTGCCGTCGGCATCAAGCGCATGGGCGTGCTCGGCTACCTCAAGAGCATGGCGCCCGCGGGCCTGCCGGGCCCCATGGCCGGCATGGTGTGGGTTATCGAGCTCTTCTCCAACCTGCTCCGCCCGATCACGCTCGCCATTCGTCTGTTCTGCAACATGTTCGCCGGCCACATCGTCATGGGCACGTTCGCCATCCTGGCGACGCTCTTCGTCGAGCCGCTGCTGCAGGGCTTCTCCGCGGTCGCGCTCGGCCAGGCCGCCTGCTCGATCTTCTGGATTCTGCTGCTGATCATCATCTACCTGGTCGAGATTCTGGTCGCCGTCATCCAGGCGTACGTCTTCGCCCTGCTGTCGGCCGTCTACATCCAGCTCGTCGAGGACGAGTAGCAACAAGTGGTTACTCGCGGGCCCCACGCCCGCTGGTATACGTAGGTCAAAAAATCGCCCTGTCGTTGGGCGAATGACAAAGGAGGAATCGTGGGAGTCATCGGTTATGGTCTCGGCGTTATTGGTGCTGGCTTTGGCATCGGTCTCGCGGCATACGGAGCAACTACGGCCATGGCGCGCCAGCCCGAGGTCCAGGGCCGTCTGTTCACGGTCTTTATTCTGGGCTCGGCCTTCGTCGAGGCACTCGCCCTTATCGGCTTCGTCGTCACCCTCATTTCCTAATAATCGAGAAAGACGAACGACGCTGAGTTGGAGGCACGTATGAACATCAACATCAAGGGGCTTTCGCGCATCGTGGGGGCATCGGCCGCCACTGCCGCCGCCTCTGTGTTCGCGCCTACGCTCGCGCTTGCCAAGATGCCAAGCGGTCAGGACATCCTTCTCCCGAAGCCCGCGGAGTTCTTCCCCGCGCTCATCGCGTTCCTCGTCATCTGGTTCGTGCTCGCCAAGCTCGCTTGGCCCTCGATCCTGGGCATGATGGAGAAGCGCCAGAAGAAGATCCAGGACGACTTGGATTCGGCGGCCGAGTCTAAGGCCAAGGCGGCCGAGGAGGCCAAGAGCTACGAGGCTACGATCCGCGAGGCCCACAACGAGGCCGAGAAGATCGTCGCCCAGGCCAAGCGCGAGGCCGAAGAGGAGCGTTCCCAGATCCTCGCCAAGGCACAGCGCGAGGCTGCGGACATCATCACGAAGTCCCACGGTGCGGTCGAGTCCGAGCGCAAGAAGGCCATGATCGAGCTTTCCGGCTCCGTTGTGGACCTTTCCGTGGAAATCGCGAGCAAGGTCATCGGCAACGAGCTAAGCGAGGACCAGCAGCGCAAGCTTGCGGAGAAGTACCTTGCGGAAGTGAGCGTACCAGATGAGCGCTAAGCGCAACGAAGATGAGAAGGTCGAGGCTTACTCCCGCGCCCTCATCGAGGCTGGGCGCGCGGAGGGCAGGGCCAATGCCGACCTTGTCCAGTGGGAGCACGCCCGCAAGTTCTCGCCCGAGGTCCTCGAGACCCTGAGCGCGATGCGCGATGCGGACGACCTGAACCTGATCGAGAAGGTTGGCCAGCAGTATCGGGAGATCCTCGACAAGGAGGACAAGACCGTTTCGGTCACGGTGACGACTTCCGTGCCCATGGACGACGTGCTTCGCGAGAAGGTTCGCACCAAGGCCGAGAAGGACCTCAACGCCCCCGTGTACCTCGTGGAGCGCGTTGACCCGTCGATTCTCGGGGGCATCGTCCTCGAGGCTCGCGGCCACCGCTATGACGCTTCCGTAAGGGCCCAGCTCACGAACATCAGGAAGACGCTCGTCTCGACCTTCGTCGGAAGTGATGCGAAATGACAGACAAGATTAGCTCGACGGAGATCATGGACACGCTGCGTGGCAGACTGTCCAAGATCACCGCGACAATCGATACGCAGGAGGCCTCGGTCGTCACCGAGGTCGGAGACGGTATCGCCCATGTCTCCGGACTGAAGTCCGCAATGCAGGGCGAGCTGCTCGAGTTCACCAGCTCCTCCACGGGGCGCAGCGTTTACGGCCTGGCGCAGAACCTGGATGTGGACGAGGTCGGCGCCGTTCTGTTCGGCGATGTCGACTCCATCAAGGAGGGTGACGAGTGCCGCACGACCGGCCGCGTCATGGACATCCCCGTCGGCCATGCCATGCTCGGCCGCGTCGTCAACCCTCTGGGCCAGCCGATCGACGGCCAGGGTGCCATCGACACCTCGCACCGTCGCCCGATCGAGTTCAAGGCCCCTGGCATCATGGAGCGCCAGCCGGTCTGCGAGCCCGTCCAGACGGGCCTCATGGCAATCGACGCCATGGTTCCTATCGGACGTGGCCAGCGTGAGCTCATCATCGGCGACCGCAAGACGGGCAAGACCGCCATTGCCATCGACACGATTGTGAACCAGGCCGACACGGACATCATCTGCATCTATGTCGCCATCGGCCAGAAGGCCTCGACCGTCGCCGGCATCAAGGAGACGCTCGCGCGCCACGGCGTCATGGACAAGACGGTCATCGTCGCCGCAACCGCAGCGGACTCCGCGCCTCTGCAGTACATCGCGCCTATGGCCGGTGCCGCAATCGGCGAGTACTTCATGTACAACGACGCCAACGGCAACCCCGCCGACGAGAATCACCCTGGCGGACACGTCCTCGTCGTGTACGACGACCTGTCCAAGCAGGCAGTGGCATACCGTCAGATGTCGCTTACGCTGCACCGTCCGCCTGGACGCGAGGCTTACCCCGGCGACATCTTCTACCTGCACTCCCGCCTGCTCGAGCGTGCGTGCAAGCTGTCCGACAAGAATGGTGGCGGCTCGCTCACGGCACTCCCGATCATCGAGACGCAGGAGGGCGACGTCTCCGCGTACATCCCGACGAACGTGATTTCCATCACGGACGGTCAGATCTACCTGCAGTCCAACCTGTTCTTCCAGGGCCAGCGCCCCGCAGTCGACGTGGGCATCTCGGTGTCCCGAGTCGGCGGTGCGGCACAGCTCAAGTCGATGAAGCAGGTTGCCGGTACCCTGAGGCTCGACCTCGCGAGCTACCGTGAGAAGCAGGCGTTCGCGCAGTTCGGCTCCGACCTCGACGCGACCACGCAGTACCAGCTCAACCACGGCGCTCACATGATGGAGCTCCTCAAGCAGAAGCGCTTCTCTGCGCTTGACGTCGTCGACCAGGTCATCGCGATCTTTGCCGCCAAGGAGGACTTCCTGGACGACATCGACCTGGACCACGTGACCCTGTTCCGCGACGGCCTCGCAAAGTACATGCAGGAGAGGCACCCGCAGCTGCGCGAGGAGATTCGCGACCACAAGATCGACGACGGCATGGCTGAGCGCATCAAGACGCACGTCAAGCACTTCAAGGAGCAGTTCCTTGCCGCCCATCCCAACAAGGTAACGATGGGTGACGTCGCCAAGACGGCAGAGTCGAACGTTGACGTTGCCGCAGAGACCGAGGAAGAAGAGGGCCAGGAGCAGTAAATGGCCAACCTACGCGAAATACAGAGGCGCATGAACTCCATCACGAGTACCATGCAGATCACTCGAACCATGGAGATGATTTCCACGGCGAGGATTCAGCATGCGCTCGTTCGCGCGCAGGAGGCTGGTCCCTACAAGGACGCCATCACCAACATGCTCGCAAATGTCGCCACGGCAGGCGCGGGCTCCACCCAGCCGCTCCTTCAGAAGCATGACGAGGAGAAGAGCGTCGTCTTCATAGTCATCGCCTCGGATCGCGGCCTTGCGGGTGGCTTCAACGTCCTTCAGCAGCGTGCCGTCGACAAGGAGATGCGCGAGCTCGCTGCCAAGGGGGTCAAGTCCTCGGTCATCACCTGTGGACGCAAGCCTACCGAGTACTTCACGTATCGCAAGATCAAGCCGGTCCTCTCCTTCGTGGGCGTCTCCTCCGAGCCCACGATGGACGAGGCCGACCGCATTGCGTCGTACGTGATGGATGGCTACATCAAGGGGACCATCGATCGCGTGATGCTCCTGTACTGGCACGCGAAGAACCGCGTCGACCAGGCGCAGGTGACCGAGCAGCTGCTGCCCATCACGCGCGAGAAGCTCATGATGCCGAACAAGCCTCGTACTCCCGAAGCGCTGTCCGAGGTCAAGAACAAGATCTATCCCGAGTACCAGTTCGAGCCCTCTGCCGAATCGGTGCTTGGCTATCTGATGCCGGCCTACTTCAGGACCGTCATCTTCCATGCTCTTCTCGACTCGGCTGCTGCCGAGCACGGCGCAAGGCGTCGTGCCATGCAGTCGGCGACCGACAACGCGAAGGAAGTGCTCGGTTCCCTGAGCCGCACCTACAACCGCGAGCGTCAGGGCGCCATCACCACCGAGCTGAACGAGATTATCGGCGGTGCTTCCGCATTGGAGGAAAGCTAATGGCAGAAACCGCAGAGAAGGTGCGCACTCCCCTGGAGGAGGCAGCCTTCAAGCACATGAACAAGACGGTGGGCACGGGCACCATCGTCCGTATCGTCGGCCCCGTCGTGGACGTGAAGTTCGAGGGTCAGGTTCCCGCGATCTACACGGCCCTGACCGTCGATGGCGAGACGCCCGTCGGCAAGGTGAGCACGGTGCTCGAGGTCGAGTCCCAGCTCGCCGGTGGCGTCGTCCGTACCGTCGCAATGTCCTCGACCGATGGCCTGCAGCGCGGGCTGAGGGTCAAGGACACCGGTCACCCCATGATGATGCCCGTTGGCCCGTCTACCCTGGGTCGCGTCTGGAACGTCATGGGCGAGCCCGTTGACGGTGGCGACGTCCCCTCTGACGTCCAGTACTACCCGATTCACCACCCCGCGCCAGCCTTTGACGAGCTGACGACCCAGACCGAGATCTTCGAGACCGGCATCAAGGCCATCGATCTTCTCGAGCCGTACGTTCGTGGCGGCAAGACCGGCCTCTTTGGCGGCGCTGGCGTCGGCAAGACCGTCCTGATCCAGGAGCTCATCAACAACCTGGCCCAGGAGCACGGCGGCACCTCCGTCTTCACGGGCGTTGGCGAGCGTACCCGCGAGGGTACCGACCTGTACCTCGAGATGACCGAGTCTGGCGTCATCAACAAGACCTGCCTGGTCTACGGACAGATGAACGAGCCGCCTGGAGCACGTATGCGTGTCGCCCTGGCTGGACTGACCACGGCCGAGTACTTCCGCGACCAGGGACAGGACGTTCTTCTCTTCATTGACAACATCTTCCGCTTCTCGCAGGCTGGCTCTGAGGTCTCTGCACTTCTCGGCCGCATGCCTTCGGCAGTCGGCTACCAGCCGACGCTGGCGACGGAGATGGGCGAGCTCCAGGAGCGCATCACCTCGACGAAGGAAGGCTCGATTACGTCCGTCCAGGCCGTCTACGTCCCTGCAGACGACCTGACCGACCCGGCGCCTGCGACGACGTTCACGCACCTCGACGCGACGACGGTCCTTTCGCGTTCCATTACCGAGCTGGGCATCTATCCCGCCGTCGACCCGCTGGCGAGCTCGAGCTCCGCGCTTGACCCGTCCATCGTCGGCGAGGAGCACTATCGCGTCGCAATGGCGGTGCAGGAGACGCTTCAGGAGTACTCCGACCTCCAGGACATCATCGCGATTCTTGGTATGGACGAGCTCTCCGAGGAGCAGCAGCTCGTCGTGGCGCGTGCCCGTAAGATCCAGCAGTTCCTGTCGCAGTCGTTCCACGTTGCCGAGAAGTTCACCGGCAACCCTGGTGTGTACGTCACCGTCGACGACACGGTCCGCTCGTTTGCGGAGATCGTGGATGGCAAGTGCGACGACCTGCCCGAGCAGGCCTTCCGCTACGCCAGCACCATCGACGACGTGCGCGAGCGCGCCAGGAAGATGGAAGCCGAGACGGCTCACGCTGAGTAGGGAAGATTATGGCAGAGCTTAACTGTCAATTCGTGCGCCCGGACGGGCTCCTCTTCGAGGGGCCCGTCGCGAGCTGCGTCCTCGTGACCGAGAGCGGCGAGCTCGGCGTATGGCCTGGCCATGACTCCGAGATCGTCCACCTTGGGGACGGCATCGTCCGCCTGAACCTGCGCGAGCAGGACGGCGGCGGCGTCGACAAGGTCATCGTGTCCGGCGGTTACGCCGAGATTGGTGGCGACAAGGTCATCGTGCTTGCCGACCACGCTCGCAAGGTTGGCGACATCGAGCCAGATGTCGTCCGAAGGACGAGGCAGAAGGCCATGGATGCTCGCGACGAGTATCCCGAGGGCGACAACAGGCGCGCGTATTACGACAACAAGATCAAGTGGTGCAACCTCTTGCTCAAGCACGCAGACGACAAGTAGAGACACCGAGGGTTCGGAGTAGCGTTGGAAGTTATCCAGGTTGAAGGTGGCCACAAATTCACGGGAGAGGTCACGGTGGAGGGTGCCAAGAACTCGGCACTCAAGCTGATGGCCGCGACCATCATGGCCCCTGGCGTCACCACCCTGACCAACGTTCCGAACATCTCGGACGTTCATGTCATGGGCAAGGTGCTCAAGTGCCTGGGCGCGAAGATCAACGTAAAGAACGAGCACGAGCTCGAGATCGACACGACCGGCGTGGACAAGTGGGAGACGCCGTACCACCTCGTGGCCAAGATGCGCGCCTCCACCGCGGTCATGGGCCCGCTGCTCACGCGCTTTGGCAAGGCCGTCGTGGCCATGCCTGGCGGCTGCAACATCGGTGCCAGGAAGATCGACATGCACATCCTGGGCCTGGAGGCCCTGGGCGTCGCCTTCGAGATCGACCACGGCAACATCCACGCCTCGACCCCCAACGGGATCAAGGGCACGACCGTCACGCTCGACTTCGCGAGCGTCGGTGCGACCGAGAACCTCATGATGGCCTCCGTGTGTGCCGAGGGCACCACCACGATCGACAACGCGGCGCGCGAGCCCGAGATCGTGGACCTGGCGAACCTCCTGAACGAGATGGGCGCCAAGGTCAGGGGAGCCGGCTCCCCGGTAATCGAGGTCGAGGGCGTCGAGAAGCTCCATGCGGTGGAGTGCCACCGCGTCGTGGGCGACCGTATCGAGGCTGGGACGTTCATCGCGATGGGCGGGCTCTGCAAGGACCCGGTCACCGTGAGGGGCTTCAACCCGCGCCACCTCGGCCTTGTGCTCAAGAAGTACGAGCTCATGGGGCTCGACATCAAGTGCTTTGACGACGGCTGCACCGTGAGCCGCAAGGGTCCCATCCACGCGACCGACATCCAGACGCTGCCCTTCCCGGGCTTCCCGACGGACATGCAGGCCCAGACGATGACCCTTCTCGCCCTGTGCGACGGAAGCTGCATCATCACGGAGAACGTGTTCGAGAACCGCTTCATGCTCGCGAGCGAGCTGCAGCGCATGGGCGCGGACATCCGCATCGAGGGGCACCACGCCATCGTGCACGGGGTCAAGGGCTTCTCGGGCGCGGAGGTAAAGTCCCCCGACCTGAGGGGCGGTGCGGCGCTCGTGATGGCGGGCCTCGTGGCAGACGGCGTCACGACGGTGTCCGAGATCCACCACATCGACCGCGGCTACGAGAAGTTCGTGGACAAGCTGCAGTCGCTGGGTGCCAAGGCGGTGCGCTGCGAGGTGCCCGACGAGGACGAGGACCTCTTCATGTAGCCGCGAGCCAAACGCAAGAAACCTGCCTGGGTGCGCATGCGTGCCCAGGCTTTTTTCATGTCGGGTGGCGGACCTTTGATGGCGTGCGTGGTGCGAACTGGAATCGGCTAGTGCTACGTTGGGTACATACTGCCGAAAGCGAACCTGAACCCGCCGGTGCGGGAGTTTTTGGAGAAGAGCATGGAGAACGTTGTCGAGGGTGGCGTCGCGAACGCGACCCAGGAAGTTGCCCCGGAGAAGCTGCGCGAAGGTGCGGGAGAGCACCTGTCGAAGTCGAACGAGGACTACATCGAGTCGATCTATCGAATAATGCGCGCGGAGGGGGGCGAGAAGGGCGTGCGCTCCGTGGACGTGGCCGAGCAGCTGGACGTCTCTAAGGCAAGCGTCAACAAGGCCGTGACGACGCTGCGCAACGCGGGTTACGTGGAGCAGAACCGCTACGGCCGCATCCAGCTGACTGACTCCGGCGTGAGCTACGCACGGCGCGTGTGGCGCTGCCACCGCATGCTCAGGTCGTTTTTGGAGCGCGATCTTGGGGTCGACCCGAAGACGGCCGACGCCGAGGCGTGCCTGATGGAGCACGCACTTTCCCCCGATACGCAGGACAAGTGGCTTGCGTACCTCGAGAAGCAGGGAATCCAGGTGGAGGAATGAGCGAGAAGGACGTGGCGCCGTGGCCGAGCTGTCCCCTGTGGCACGAGGCCGCGGACGCGGACGACGCGGAGGCGGTCCAGCGGCAGGAACTTGCGGACGTCCTGAGCGGACGCGCGCAGGCAGCCGTCGCGCTCTCGGGCGGCATGGGGCCGCTCATTGCGGAGCAGCCCTTCTCGCAGGGGATTCCTTATGCAGAATGGAACCTTTCCGACTCGGCCCTGATCGGGCAGCTGCACGGGATGTTCCACGCGGCCGGAGCGGACTGCGCCGTCTCGCACACGCTTGGCTGCTCTGACGCCCAGCTGGACGCGGAGCTTGCGGGCCTCGCGCGCGAGGTCAACGCGGGCGCCGTGCGGGAGGCGCGCTCCTGCGGGCCGCGCTTTGTGCTGGGCGCGCTGGGCCAGGTGGCCGACGAGCGCCCCTCCGGGCTTGAGGACTCGCTGTGCCGCCAGGCGACCCAGCTTGCGGATGCGGGCGTGCACGGCCTGCTGCTGGTTGCGCACGACGCGGCCCTTGCGGCCGTCCTCACACGGGCGATCCTGAAGGTCGCGGGGCTGCCGCTTGTGGCCATGGTGCCGTTTGCCGGTGGCGCGGCGGACGCGAAGCCGCGGCGGGACGTGCCGGCCGAGCCGCGCACGCCGGACGGGATGGCGCCCGCGGAGGCGTTCTCGCGGCTGGCTGCCGCGGGGGCCTTTGCGGTTGGCGCGAGCCTCGACGTCGCGGGCGCCGCGTCCTTCTCGCCCGCGCTTGGCGCTGCCGCCGACGCCGCGGGCCGCGGACTCGTCGTGCGGCTGCGCGGGAGTGGCCAGGGTGCGAACCCGGGGGAGAAGAACGTCGGCGCCGGGTCCGCGGCGGTTCGGGTTGCGACGGACTCCCTCGTGCGCGCTGGCTCGCGCGTGCTTGGGTACGCGGGGCCCGACCCCCTTGGCGCGACGGCCGCGATCCGGGCCGAGCTCGACCAGCTTTCGGGCGAGCTCGCGTTCGAGGTCCTGTAGCGAACGGTGGCCGCCGCGGCCGACGGCCGCGATCCGGGCGGAGCTCGACCGGCTTTCGGGCGAGCTCTCGTTCGAGGTCCTGTAGCGAACGGCCGCGGCGGGCGGGTGGCACGCTACGTCGGGAACGTGTGAAACGCGACCGTCCGCCTATGGATTGTTTCCCGGGAACGTGCCAATGGCTATGCTTGTTCATGCAAGACGGGCCGGTCGCCGGCGCCCGCACGCGATGCGGACGCGACCCATGGCGCAGCCCGACTGTCGATGCGTATAGAAGGGACCATTCATGAAGGCTGTCATTCCCGCCGCAGGCCTGGGAACTCGCTTTCTACCTGCGACCAAGGAAACGCCCAAGGAGCTCCTACCTGTTCTGAACAAGCCGGTTATCCAATATGTTGTCGAGGAGGCCCTCGAGCCCGAGGGCGTGGACGAGGTCGTGATCGTCAACTCGAGGGAGAAGCCCCAGCTCGAGTCCTACTTCCGCGTCGACGGCGGATACGAGGACATGCTGCGCAAGCGCGGCAAGACCACCGAGGCGGACCTCGTGCACGAGGCGTCCAAGCTGCCGGTTTCCTTCGTGTACCAGGACAACCCGCGGGGTCTGGGCCACGCCGTCCATTGCGCCGCCGACAAGGTTGGCGACGAGCCGTTCTTCGTTCTTCTCGGCGACTACTTCGTTCCCGACCACCAGATGTGCGTGCGCATGGCCGAGGTCTCCAAGCAGCACAATGGCGCCTCCGTCATCGCGGTCGCGCCCGTGCCGGCCGACCAGGTGAGCCGCTACGGCATCATCGCCGGCGAGCACGTCGGCTCGCTTGACGGGTCCGACGTCGCGGACGAGGACGAGGGCGCCGTGTGGAAGGTCACGGGCCTGGTGGAGAAGCCCGCGCCCGAGGACGCGCCGTCCCACCTTTACATCGTGGGCCGCTACCTGCTGACGCCCCGGATCATGGACCTGCTGGCCAACCAGGGCGTGGGCGCCGGCGGAGAGATTCAGCTCACGGACGCCATGGAGCGCCTGCTTGGCGAGGAGGAGATGTACGCGCTGGTGGTCGACCCCACGGAGGGTTGCGACACGGGCACGCCGGCCGCCTGGGCGGGCGTCAACGCGAGGCTCGCGCTTGCCGACGAGTCCACGCGCGAGGCGTTCCTCGAGGCTCTTGGCAAGAGCGCTCTAGGCGATAACTAGCACCTACCTTCGATGCGTAACATTCACTTTAGGGCGGACGGCTGGTACAGCAGGCGTGACGAGGGGTACGACCTCGAGGGCGTGCGTGCGGTCGCGGCGGCGCTTGGCGTCGTGTGGGGCACCATGCACGAGGGCGCCGCGATCGCCATCGGCTACGACACCCGCCACGACAGCGAGGACATGGCGCTCGAGGTCGCGGGGCTGATTGCGTCCTGCGGCCTGCAGGTAACTGTGTCCAACGCGCCGACACCGGCACCCGTGCTCGAGTCCGCCGTGGCCCGCGACGACGCGTGTGTGGGCGGCGTGCTGGTATCGGGCGGCGACTACTCGAGCGACTACGGCGGCATCCTGGTGTGCGGCCCGGACGGCGGGTCCGTCTCGCAGGAGTTCGCGCACGACGTGGACAAGCTCATATCCTCGGTTCCCGGAGACGCGCGCGGCCGCTATGCCCGCGCGGACCTGCTGTCGCCGTACACGCGCGACCTCATGGGGCAGATAGATGCAAAGGCCGTGCGCTCTTCTCGCCCGCGCGTCGTCGTGGACAGCATGTACGGAACGGCCCAGTGCGTCGTTCCGTCGCTCCTCCGCAGCCTCGGGGCCGACGTCGTCGAGCTTCACGTTGGCTGCCCGGCAAACTTCGGTGGCATCCACCCCCAGGCCATCGAGCCCTGGGTTGACGAGTGCGAGGCCGCCGTCGTGCGCGAGGGCGCGGACCTTGGCCTTGCCTTTGGCGGGGACTGCCGCCGCCTCGCGCTGATCGATGCGCGCGGCCGCATGGTGTCCGTCCACGACCTCGGGCCCCTCGTGCTCGATCACCTCGTGGGCGAGAAGAGCCTGCGCGGCCGGGTCGTTGGCACGCTCGCGTGCTCCGAGCGCCTCGAGCGCCAGGCCGATCGGCTTGGCCTGGAGTACACGGCCGTGCCCGTCGGCTTCTCGCGCCTGCACGCCGAGATGGCCGATGGTGACGTGCTGCTTGCTGCCGAGGAGTACGGCGGCCTCTCGTTCCCCAGCCACCTTGCCGAGCGCGATGCGATCCTGGCCGCGCTCTACATCCTCGAGGAGCTTGCCGCACAGGGGGCCACGGTCGAGGACCTCGTGTCGAGGGTGCGCCGCGAGGTGGGCCGCATGGCCTACGGGCGGGAGGACATCACCCTCGACGTGGCGAAGGTCCAGGCGTTCCGCAACATCCTGCCGGGCCTCAATCCGCGCACGATGGCGGGCAAGGCCCCCGTCAGCGTGAACCACGCGGGCGGCCTCAAGGCCACGTTCGCCGACGGCTCGTGGGCGATGCTCAGACCCTCGCGCTCGCAGTCCATCGTGAGGGCCTATGCGGA
>QOUO01000022.1 GCA_003862195.1 Coriobacteriaceae bacterium
GTTCAGCCTCTACACGGTGCTGGGCTCGCTGGTGTGGAACGCGGTCCTGTGCAGCGTGGGCTACTTTGCCGGCTCCGCCTGGAGCCAGGCAGCTGCCAACGCGTCCAACGCCATCAACTCCGCAACCGTCGTGGTGATCGCGGCGGCGCTGGTCGCGGCAGGCGCCTGGGTCGTCGTGAGGGTCGTGCCCTCCATCAAGGCGGCCGTCCGCTCCGAGGGCGAAAGGTAGCCGCAAGCTCAGGGGAACATGAGCGACTCATCCTCCCCGTGGTTACTGGTTGTGGCCGCGTTACTGCAATAGCCTTGGAATCGCAAGGGGCCAGGCGGTGCCGCCGTCCGGCCAGTCACGTTCTGAGGAGAAGTATGCACTACGCGGACGGCGCCTTCTGGCGCCCGCTGTTCGAGACCAACATGGAGCTGCTGCTGGTGGCCTCCGGCTGCTCGCACAACCGCTGCCGGTTCTGCAACATGTACCGGAACGGCTTTCGCGTCTCCCCGCGGGAGGAGGTGGAGGCGGACCTGCAGGAGCTGCGCGAGTTCGTGGCGACGTACCCCAAGCAGGCCTACCTCTTGGGCTACCACGTCTCAAACGTCGTGCGCCTGCAGGGGACGCTGCCAAACCAGGCCCAGCAGATGCTCACCTACCTGGACAAGGCGATCGCGGACCTCGCGGAGGACCAGATGGAGAGCTTCCGCTCGAGCCTCACCTCGATCTAGCGCTAGACGCCGGCCGCCTCGATCGCACGGACCAGGAACTCCGCGGCGCCGGGTGCCCAGGCCTCGTAGTACGCGCGGAAGCGCTCGTCCGCAAGGTACGAGCGGGCGAGAAGGACGTGCGCCTCGGGCGTGTACGTGCCCTTGGGCCAGAACGCCTGCAGCCAGCCGGCATGAGCGCGGGCCGCGGGCGCCGCGTGGGCCCCGTCCGGGTCGCCGTCCGCAAGACCGGCCAGCACCTCGGCCCTGACCTCAGCCTCAAGCTTCTGGGCGCGCTCGTACTCCGCCTGGGAAAGCCCCATCACGCGTGCGTTGGCGGCGTCCGCGGCCGCGTTGCCCCATCGGTCCCGGACCTCCGCGCCGTACGTGCGCTCGTTCTTCTCAACCAGGTCGCGCTTGAACGCCTCGAACTTGCCGTTGTCTGCCACGGGTCCTCCCCCCTCCGGAGTGCATGCCACCAGTAGCTTGGCACAGAATCGGTCGAGCATTTCGCGTGACGCGGGACAGATCTGACGGGCGCAAGCCATGTGGCGGCACTGCCCAACTGCGGCCCTCCTCTGGAATCCCGCCGCCCGCGGCTGGGCGCGCTCCCCCGCGTGCTACCCTACACCGTCGGACAACGGACGACGGAAACGGAGGCAGCGGCACGATGGCACAGGCAGAGGTAGCGATGGTAGGAAGCGCACGCGGCGGGAGGGGACTCACGATCCTGCGGCTGGCGCTGCTCGTGCTCATGGGCTTCTCGCTTGGCTGCGCGGAGTTCATCGTCATCGGCATCCAGACCAACCTCGCGCACGGCCTGGGCGTGAGCATCGCCCAGACGGGGCAGCTCGTCAGCCTGTTCGCGCTGCTCTACGCCATCATGACGCCCGTGCTGGCGCTCTCCACCGGGCGGTTCCGCCGCTACTCGCTCATGCTCGTCTACCTTGCGCTCTTCTGCGTGGGCAACGTCATGTCCGCCTTTGCCACGAGCTTTGGCGTGCTGCTGGCCGCGCGCATGCTGCTGGGCTCCATATCCGGCGCGCTCCTGGCCGTGGGCGTCACGTTCATCCCGGAGCTCGCGGGCCCGCGCAAGTCGTCGCTCGCACTTACCTTGGTGTACTCGAGCTACTCCGTGGCGCTCATCGTCAGCACCAGCGTGGGAAAGATCCTGGCAAGCACCGTGGGCTGGCACGCGGCGATGTACGGCACGCTCGCGTTCTCGGTCGTGACGAGCGTCCTTCTCGCCCTCGTCATGCCGCGCACGGGGCAGACGGACGAGCCCGCCACCGTCGCGGAGCAGGCGAGCCTGCTCAAGGAGCCGAGCGTCCTCACGGGGATTCTTGTGTTTGTCTTTGGCATCAGCTCCGTGTACACGTTCTACGGCTACGTGACCCCCTACCTCGAGCAGGTGCTGGACATGGGCACCGTGCGCGTGAGCGAGACGCTGCTGGTCTACGGCGCGATCACGTTCGTCTCGAACCTGATGAGCGGCTGGCTTGACGCGCGCTTTGGCCTGAGGTCTCTGTTCTTCACGTTCCTGGCGCAGGCGGTGGCGCTCGCGGGCCTGTTCGTGGTGGGCTCCGCCATGCCGGCGGCGCTCGTCTTCGTGATGGTGATTGCGCTTCTGATGTACCTCGTGTCCATCCCCAGCGTGTCCAACTTCATGCGCGTCTCGCGCGAGAGGCACCCCAAGGCCCTCACGCTCGCAAGCTCGCTCGAGCCGCTCTCGTTCAACATCGGCATCTCGTTCGGCACGCTCGTGGGCGGTGCCGTGGTGTCCGGCCCCGGGATCCGCTCCATCGGCCTCGTGGGCGCGGTGCTCGCGCTCGTGGCCGCCGCGATGGTCACCGTCACGGTGCGGCTTGGGCGCAAGCGCGGGTAGCAAGGGCCGCGTGATTTGCTCGCGCTTCGCAATTGCAATATCACCAGAAAATTGAGAAACTGAACACGGTCTTCCCAGCGGGAGGGCCTCCAGGAGCCGGGGGTTGTCCCCCGGCATTTTTTCTTACGTGCGGTCGCCGTCGTTACAGCAGCTCGTCACGTACCTGCCGGATTGAGATGCCAGGGCAGGACTCCGCCTCGTCGATGCGACCACGCAGGAGCGAGGCAAGCTCGTCATCGCTCATGGCTGACGCGTCAATCACGCGCGGAACAGCTGGCAATTTGACGCCGTGCGGAATGCCTCCAAGATCGAGCGTTGCGTTCTTCTCCATCGGTCCTCCCATCGTCACGCATATTGTGGCGCAATCCACGTTATCGCTCGCACGAGGACGACGGCTTCCACCGCTACGTGCACGCGTTTCTCCCCCTGGCGTAGGGGCGGCGCGGGTGACATCGACCTTGGGGAGAAGTTCGCGATCTTTGGGCTGATGCTGCTCTTCTGGGTGATCTGGGTCGCCTTCGCGGACGCCTCGATCAGCACCGCCAGGAGCAACTTCCGCAGGCACCCCGCAGCCTGCGCGCTGGCGCTCCTGATCTTCGCGTACCTGGCGGTACCATCCATCCTGAGCGCCATCGCCTCGTGCCTGGAGGTCGGCTCGCTTGTGCCCGTCTACGGCGCCATCGGCATCAGGTTCATGTTCGCGCCCTTCGTGACGGAGGTCGCCCTGCGGCTCTTCCTCACGATCGCGGAGTCTGTGGACGGGCTCACAGGCAGCCGCAAGAAGGAACCCGCGGCGGATACCAGGCAGGCCACGAGCGAAAAGGACGCGGACCACTGAGCCCACGCCCCAACGCAGCGGCAACGGCGTGGCACGAGCCCTGACGCAGCCCTTACACACTGCGAACCCCTCCCGCGCACGCACCCCATATCATCGGGTCAAGGCACGTGCACGGTTCCCTCGGCAGAGGAGGCACCCATGTACAAGGCGTTCGTCGTGGCGTACAGCCCGGCAGCAGACCGCATGGCCGAGCTCGTGGAGCAAAAGGCCAACGAGGTCGCGAGGGACGGCTACGAGGTCGTCTCCTTCTCCGTCACCAACAGCGCCCGGGCCATCATCCTGGCCAGGCGGCGCGACGACTTCCCCAGGGAGCGTGCCTCATGAGCGGCGGCAACCCCGGCGGCGTGCAGGCCGCGATAGGCATACTGGGCGTGGCGTGCGGCGCAATCGGCTACGTCGCGCTCGCCATGGGCGGCGACTTTGCCAGCTTCATGCAGGGTGCCCTACCCGGCGTCATGATCGGCCTTTCCGCCCTCGCCCTCATCATGCGTCCCAGGTAGGCACCGCTAGATCTTGTCCCTAAAGCCAGGCAGAAGCCTGAGCAGCCGCGTGATCGCGACCGAACCCAGCACTCCCACTACAAAGATGCCCAGCTGCAGCGCGGGCACGGGAATGGCTCCGTAGTTGGTGAACCAGATGGCAAGGTGCCCAAAGAGCGGGTGGAAGAGGTAGATGCCAAAGCTGTCGCGCGCGAGGCCCGCCGCGATGCCGCGCTCGCGCTGCGGGCGATTCGCAAACCGCTTGAACGCCAAAAACACCATGAGCGAGAAGGGCATGACCAGCCCGTATTGCGGCAGCGCCACGGCACCGGCCACCTCAGCGCCCGCAGCCGAGCGCAGCCCCAGCCCCGCGCTCAGGCAGCAAAGTGCGAGCGACGCCACTCCCGCCGCCACGATGCGCCAGTCAAGCTCAAGGTACTCGTAGGCGTAGCGGCCCAGCATGTAGTAGACCACCGCGCCGCTCAGGTCCACAAACTGGTACAGGTTGACGTTGAGCAGCAGGTTCGCGAGCGGCACAAGGCAGAGCAGCGCCCACGCCAGCACCACGGCCAGCCCAATCTGTCGGCGCGTTGCGTGCGCCTGGAAGCCGCGAATGAACGGCGTGAGCAGGTACAGCCCGATCAGCGCGTACACGTACCACAGATGGTCCCAGGAGTTGCCCTCCAGCAGGTTGAGCAGCGCGCGCCCGAGCATGCCCCACGTGAGCGTGATCGCACCCGTCTGCGCGCGCACGTCCGCCACCTGCTCCATCACGCAGAACGCGAGCCCC
Source organism: Coriobacteriaceae bacterium (assembly GCA_003862195.1). Classification (GTDB taxonomy): domain Bacteria; phylum Actinomycetota; class Coriobacteriia; order Coriobacteriales; family Atopobiaceae; genus Parafannyhessea. The sequence goes on from QOUO01000022.1 coordinate 4,686, forward strand.
ACGGTCAGGAGCACAAAGGCCATGCGCCACACGTGGCGGCCAATCTTGCGGGGCGGCATTTCTCGCCCTGGGTCAAGCAGCAGCGCGCCCGACACCATGAGGAACACTGGCACGGCCCAGCGTGCCAGCGGAATCTGCAGCACAGCCTCGACCCCAAAGAGCCGCGCGTGCGCGGCGGCCAACCCTGGGGCAAGCTCCGTCACGCGCATGGCGTGCAGCGCGACGATGGCGAGGGCGCCAAGCACCCTCGCCCACTCAAAGCAGTAGATTTTCCCGTGTTCCGTCAAGCCAGTCCCCGTTGCGTCGCGTGCCCTCGCGGGCGAGAAGGACGGCTACTCCGCCTTGTGGGCGGCCAGGAACTTCTCCACGTCCGCAAACGTGGGCATCGCGGCCTGCGCGCCCACCTTGGTGACGCAGAGCGCCGCCGCGGCGGAGGCGTACACCATGCTCTCGCGGATGTCGCCGCCAAAGGCAATGTGCGCGGCAAGCTCGCCCACGTAGGCATCGCCCGCGCCGGTGGTGTCCACCGTCTCCACGGAGAAGCACGGCACCTTGACCGGCTGGCCGTCCACCAGCGTGACGGAGCCGCGGCGTCCCAGCGTGATGATGGTGCTCTTGACGCCGCGACGCTCGAAAAAGCGCAGCGCCTTCTCGCGCGAGGCGTCGTCCAGCGGGCTGATGCCGCTCAGGAACTCGCACTCGCCCTCGTTGATGCACAGCACGTCGAGCGCCTTGTAGACGTCCTCCGGGATGCTGCGGGCCGGCGTCGCGTTGAGGATCGTGAAGAGCCCGTTGCGCTTGGCGCACAGGATGGACTCCATCGTGGCCTCCAGGTCGCAGCCCAGCTGGCACAGGAACACGTTGCCGTGGCCCGCCAGGCCGTGGATGGCCGCACGGACCTCCTGGTAGGTGATGGTGGCGTTGGCGCCCGGGTCGTACACGGCGCGGTTGTCGCCCTCGCCGCGCAGCACCAGGCCGATGCCCGTGTGCTCGTCCTCGGAGATGCTCACGTTGGAGCAGACCACGCCGTGGCGCGCGAGCGACGCCATGAGCTCGCGTCCGTAGGCGTCGTCACCCACCTTGCCCACCATAAAGGTGTCCGCACCCATGCGCGAGCACATGACGGCCTGGTTGCCGCCCATGCCGCCAGGCGTGGTCAGGAAGTCGGAGCCAAACGCCGTCTCGCCCCTGTGCGGGATGGCGCGGCACCTCACGGACATGTCCATGCTCAAGCTACCGAAGACGACGACCTTCTCCATGGTTACTCCTCCACCTCGCCCGCCATCAGGCGGTCAAACATGACCTTGTTGGCCGCAAGCTCCTCGGCATCGTCCAGGGGCTCGAGGTCAGCACTACCATACTTCCTTTCCAAGGCGCGCGCTATCAGGTAATCCGCAACGCCCGGGTTCTTGGGCAGGAGCGGCCCGTGCACGTAGGTGCCCACCACGTTCTTGTACAGGCAGCCCTCGTAGCCGGACTCGCCGTCGTTGCCGTGGCCGTACAGGACCTTGCCCATGGGCTCCACGCCGTCACCCAGGTGCGTGCGCCCGCCGTGGTTCTCGTAGCCCACGATGGGCTGCGGGCTGATGCGGCTCTCCACCGCGATGTTGCCTATGATGCGCGGCTCGCCTCGGTCCGTGTAGAGGTCCACCAGCCCGAGGCCCTCGACCTTCTCGTCCCCCATGAGGTAGCTGTGGCCCAGCAGCTGGTAGCCGCCGCAGACGGCCGCAAGCACGCCGCCGTCCTCCACAAAGGAGCGCAGCTCCTCCTGCTCGGCCAGCAGCTTGTCGCACACGATCTTCTGCTCGCGGTCGGACCCGCCGCCGATGAAGGCGATGTCCACGTTGGAGAAGGACGGGCGGTCGTCCACGTGGACCTCCAGCACCCGCGGCTCTATGCCGCGCCAGGCCATGCGCTTCTTGAGCACGAGGATGTTGCCCGAGTCGCCGTAGAGGTTGAGGAGCTCGGGGTACAGGTGCGCGATGCGCAGGCTCCTGCCCGTGCCGGTCGTGCCGTCCGTGCCAGCGAACGCGTTAGTCATGGCGCTCACCCATCCTCTCGAGCTCGGCCTTCGCGGGCCAGAGCGCGCTGTAGTTCGTGAGCACGTACAGCGGCTCGGCCAGGTCCGTGTTGCCCAAGCGGCCCAGGGCCTCGCCCACGCTGCCCGCGATGTCGGCCCTGATGCCCGCGTACTTGAGGCGCACCTGCACGTCGTTGGCGCGGTGCCCGCCGCAGATCACGCGCATGTGCTCCGCGGCCAGCCGCTCAAAGTCCACGTCCCAGATCCAGCTGATGTCCTTGCCGTCGTTGAAGTCGTCATTTATCACGAAGTACGCCGCCTTGGGACGCTCGTCCGCAAGCAGCAGCGATATGTTCTGGTTGAAGCCCGTGGGGTTCTTGGCGAGGTTCAGCACCACCTCGCGCCCGCCCACGCGGAAGTGCTGCAGGCGGCCGTTCTCGGGATGGTAGCCGTCGAGGGTGCGCTGGAACTGCTCGCCCGTGACGCCCGCGAGCGACGCCGCCGCAAAGGCCGCCAGCAGGTTGTACACCATGTACACGCCGCCAAAGCCCGCGTGCAGGCGCACCGTGCCGTCGATTCCCTTGCCGCGCACGTCAAAGCTCACGCCCGTGCGGTCAACTTTGACGCCGGTCGCGGCAAAATCCAGGCCCGGTCGCGCAAAGTCGCCGTTGGGGCAACGGAACTTGCCCAGCTGTGCGTACGTGCGCCAGTCGTAGTCCAGCTCCGCGCCGCACACCTGGCAGAAGCGCGCCTCAGGCACGCGGTCAGCCGGAAGGTGCAGGTCCTCGTCCACGCCAAACGCCAGCACCTTGGTGCCGTTCTGGGCGGCGCGGCGCGCCACGCCCATGCTCAGCGGGTCGTCCCCGCAGACTAGGAGCGTGGTCTCGGGCGAGCTCTGCAGCGCGTGCACGATGGTGTCCTGCACGTGGTCGATCTCGCCCGCGCGGTCCAGCTGGTCCCTAAAGAGGTTGAGAAGGACGAGGTATTTTGGCTTGAGGTTTGGCAGGATGTGCACCGTGGAGAGCTCGTCGGCCTCCATCACGGCCCAGTCCGCGGACCTCCCAGGCAGAAGCGCGCTCGTCACGCCGGCGGCCATGTTGGCGCCAGCGCGGTTGCACAGCACCGTGTTGCCCGCCGCCTCGATGGCCGAGGCCAGCACGTTGTTTGTCGTCGTCTTGCCGTTGGTGCCGCACACCACGATGGAGCCCTTGCGGAGCTTGCCCGCAAGCTCGCCCATCAGGTTGGGGTCGATTCCCAGGGCAACGCGCCCCGGCAGCTGCGAGGCGCTGCGGTGCAGCACGCTGTGCAGCCCCCAGTGCGAGAGCCTTCCCGCGCCTACGGCCAGGGCTGACCTCACGCCCACGCTACTCCGCCGTCCCGTCTGCGTCGACGCTCGCGGCAGCCGCCTCGGCCAGGGCCTTGTCCTCCGCGACCTTCTCGGCCTTGTTGCGCGCGGCGACCTCGTCGGCCGTGAGCACGTCCTCGATGCGCAGGTTGACGCCCGCGACGGAAAGCCCCGTCATGCCCGTGACGTTCTTCACGACGGCCTTCTTCACGTCCTCAAAGACTTGCGGGGCGTAGGCGCCGTACTCGATCAGCACGCTGATGTTCACGCGCACGGACGCGTCCGGGGTGACCTCCACGGTCACGCCCTTGCGCGAGTCGCTCACGCCGATCACGTCCTGCACGCGGTTGAGCCAGCCGCCCTTCATGCCGATCACGCCCGGCACGTCGCGCATGGCGATGGCCACGATCTTCTCGATCACGCCGTTGCTGAAGGTGAGGGAGTCCTCGCCGTCCAGGTCCTCCTCGGCGTCCGCGTCTGCCTGCGCGTCGGACACCTCGTCGGCGGCGTCCGCATCGGCCGCAGCCTCGACCTCGGCGTCCGTGGCAGGGGCCTCGTCCTTCTCGGCCTCGTCCGTGGCTTCCACACTCGCCACGATCTCCTCAACGGACTGGGCGTCGTCAGCCGCTGGCTCGTCCACCGTGTTCAGGGCGGCGTCCTCGGCGGTCGCGTCAGTCGCGGTGGCTGCCGCGTTGTCGCTGTCCGTGTGGGCCCAGGGCCTCCTGCCATTCCTCTTGTTCGACATCGCAAACTCCTCTCGGGAATCTTCGGGAAATCACGTCATGCGCACGGCGTCGCGGCCGCGCGCGCCGGGGCTAGTCTCCCCCGTTGCCAAAGAACCTGCGGAACGCCTTCACCACGGTTTGGTTGCCGTCCATGTACTGGCCGATGGCCACGCCCACCAGCACGCAGATGACCACGAAGAGCGCCTTCCAGAACCCGATGATGAAGATCAAAAGTGCCACCACCAGGCCGCAGATTCCGCCGAACACGGCGTTCTCGTGGCCGGGGAAGTTGCTGGAAAGCCAGTGCGTGGTCGCGCTCCTGGCGTGCGAGAAGGCGCTTCCCGCCTTGGCCGGGCCCTCGTGCTGGTCCGCGGCAGTGCCACCAGCCGCGCCCCTGGGCTCCTCCGCGTCCGACTCTATCGTGAGCTTTGGCTTGTTGTCCGGCATCGCCTACTCCTCCCCCGTCGGCTCGCTGCCCTTGCCGGCGTAGCGGCCCATGGGAACCGTGATCTCGGAACCCTCCTCGCGCTCGCCCTCGGCATCGCCTGCCGCGGCGGAAGGATCGGCCTCCGCTGCAGGAGCCACGTCCTCCTTTGCGAGTGCGTCGTCCGCGGGCTCGGCCGGCGCCGCGCCAGCGTCAGTATCGGCTGCAGGGGCGTCGGTCGTGGCATTGTCCGCGGCACCAGTGCCCGTCACAGCCGCGTCGCCCTCGTCCTTCTCTCCCGCGTCCTCGTTCGTTGCAGGCGCAGGCTCGGAAGCCGCGGCGTCCGTCGTCGCGGGTGTCGCGGGCATGCTGTAGTCATAGTCGTACGTGTACGAGGCGTCCGACGCCGGCGTGTACTCCGCCGCGTTCGTGAACTCCAGGTCAACGCTGTCAACGTTGTCGCCGCACACGGTGGTGAGGCCCGCGACCAGTTTGTCGTGCAGCTCCTCGCCCGCACGGACCGTGTCCACCGTCATCTGCGGCTGCACGCGCGCGTACACGCGAACGTGGCCGCGCTTCTTGGCCCACACGCGCACGCGCTTGGCCCTAAACGCGCCGTCCTCCTCGATCACGTGCGTTGCCTGCGAGGATATCGCGTCGCGCGCCACGGTGATCTGGTCGCCGCCCTGCTGCGAAACGATGACCACCTTGCGGTTGCGCTTGAAGATGGAGCGCAGCAGGCAGATCAGGCAGCCCACCCCGGTGATCAGCACCAGGACCTCGACAGCCATGTAGTACTCGTCCACGCCCAACAGCGCCGTGGCCTCCGTGGTCCACGGGCCGTACCACGGCAGGACCAGCGCCGCCAGCGCCAGGAGCCCGCCCAGGCCAAACACGAACAGGCAGAGCCGCTTGAAGAATCCCATAAGACACCTTCCGACCGTACGGCCCCCAGCCGTCGGGCCGCTTCTATGTAGGATACCCCAATGGGATGCGCCACAACCACCCACGCGACCACATGGCGCCACCGGGCGCCGCGCTGCAAAGGCTTACGCAAGCCTCGCGACCAGCGCGTTGATTCCGCGCACGGCAAGCCTCACCACAAAGGTCATCACCAAGGCCAGCGCGAGCGCGCACAGCACTACGACCCAGCGTTCCTGTCCATGAATAAAGAAATCGCACGTCTGTACGCAGAGCTCGTGCACCATGTAGAACTCGAGCTCGATGCCGGCAAGCTTCCTAAAGGGAACAGCGGAGAAGAACGCACTCACCCAGCCGCGACTCAGCACAAACACGAGCACGAGCCCCGTCGCAAAGGCCATGCCAAGCGTCCTGCAGATGAGCAGCGGCGCCGTCACGTTGATGAGCCACACGTAGAGGAGAAGCGCGGCCACCTCGACCGCGGTCTGCACAGGCTTGCCGGCGGCAACGGGCCCGCGGCCCTGACGCCAGGCCAGCAGCAGGCAGCCGCAGACATATGCCATAAAGTAGTCCAGCAGGCGCACGGGCGGGAAGGTGTGGACCGCAATCGCGACCGTCCCGTGGCCAACGGCGAGGTCGATCAGCGCCCTGAGGACGATGGTGAGCGCGAGCAGCAGCCAGACCCTCCGCCAGCCGCCATTGCTCTTCTCCCTTGCGCGCTGCACCACGTAGGACATGAACGGCGTGAAGGCGTAGCACACAAGGAGGTCGCACAGGAACCACGACACGCCGTTGAACGCGAACATGGTCTTGGCGTCCCACACCTGTAGCATAAAGAGAGAAAGTATTCCCGCAACCTTGTTCTGACTCAGTACCCAGCCCGTGACGCCAAGCTCCCCCAGGACGATTGCCAGCACAAACGTGACGATGTGCACGGGGTACATCTTCCGCAGCTTGCGCTTGAAGTTCTCGTACGTCTCCTGCAGCGTGTAGCTGTACGTGCCAAAGTGGCGGATTGCCTCGAGGATGCCCGAGCAAGCGAAGAAGAACTCGACCATCCTGCCGCCCAGGTCAGGTCGTGTAAGGATCTTGAGATGCCAGCAGAAAATCACGGCAAGCGCGACCACCTTGAGGCCGGAGAGCGAGTTGATGCGCTCGCGCCTGATGTCACTCTGTGCTAGTTCGGACATACACACCTTTCGTAACTAAAAATACGGCAGCTCGTACGGCAACCCGTGCCTATTGTTCCATCACGTTGACGCCGTCACCAAAGTCCAGGGTCACCGGCAGGTGGGTATAGCGCTCGTCCTCGGGAGGGAGCTTCATGTAGTCGCCGTAGAGGTTGGTGAGGTAGGCGTCGCAGTCGTGCGGGGCCATGACCGTCATCCCGTCAAACTGGATGTCCTGCACCGGGAACAGCACGTCCGTCTTGTACTTGACGCGCGTCGCGTAGCAGGCGTCCACCCACTCGTCCCCCGGGTGCGAGGTGTCGAGCGCGCGGTCGAAGTAGCGCTTCATCATGCTGGGCGTCCACAGCTGAGCCACAGTCTTGTGGGCGAGCTTGCAGCCCAGCGCGAACACGTCGTGCAGGGGGCCCTTGGGGACCTTGGGGTTCTGGAGGTAGTGGAGGTACATCATGCGCTCCCAGCGCGTCGCCTCGCGGCGCTGCGACTGGGCAATCTTCGGGTTTTCGTCCAGCACCCTGTAGGGGAAGACGTCCACAAAGATGCACTGGTCGAGTCCGGCCTGTTGGGCAAGCTCGTCCACGAACCTCGTGCCATCGCGGTAGACCTTGGGCCACAGGGAGTAATATCCAGGAGTGTTGCTCCAGTCGCGAAGCGAATAGCCGTCTGGAAGCTCAGTCTTGGCAATCTCACAAAACTTGTTGAAGTCGTCGTATGGCATGCCCACGTCGATATCGTCGTCCCACGGGATGAAGCCGCCGTGACGCACGGCGCCCAGCGTCGTGCCCGCGTCGATAAAGTACGTGAGCCTATGCTTCCTGCAGAGCCCGTCAATCACCTTGAGGATCCCGCGCTCCTCGTCCTGGAGTCTCTCCAGGACGCCGTTAGGATACGGTCTTCCAGACATTTGCGCTTTCCAATCGAATAGTTGTCTCGGCATCTTGAGAAATGCCCTCCGTACAAGTATGAGCAGCACAAGTAAGTATAGGCAGCTCAGACACCACAAGCCTCGATGGCTTGCCGCGCCGTATTATCCCATGAGAATGCGCTCTCCACCCATTTTCTTGCATTCTTGCCCTGGGTCTCAAGCACATCCGGATTATCCAGATACCACGAGATGACCTCGGCGCAGACGGGTGCCGTTGCATCCTCGAGGACGATGCCATACTCGTCGCTCGGTATCGCCTCCCGAGCACCAGCAACGTCGGACACCAATGACGGGATGCCGACCGCAGCGGACTCAAGAATCGATGTTGGCAAGCCCTCCGGATAGCGACTCGGAAAGAAGTGGAGGTTGCTGGCACCAAACAAGGCGGCAACGTCCGTCCGTCCCAATCTTCCAAGGACATGAAGGTTGTTCGGCGTGTCATCCTGCAGAAGGGCCATGTCAGGACCATCGCCCGCAACGGCGAATGCAACGGGAAGGTCCTTCTCTTCCAGAATCCTTGCAACGCCCAGCAGCGTGTCGACGCCCTTCTCCTTGAGAATACGTCCCACAAAGCAGACGAGAAGGACGTCCTTCCCGATCCCAAGCTCCGTCCTGAAGTCCCTGCCCGACGCCTGCTCGCGGAACCCCTCCGCGTCGATCGCGTTGTGGATCACGCCCGAGGGCGTGATGCCAAAGGTCCTCAGCCACTCGGCGCTCTTCTCGGACACGCCAAAGAACCTCGGCGAGCACGAGCGGATCTTCCTGGTCATGGCCCGCTCGTACGCATGGACGACGGAGTCCAGCACCGGCACCCCGAACCCGATGTAGGAGGAGCCGTGGTCCAGGACGACGGGCGTGATGCCCAGCTCGCGGGCAAAGCGCGCGCCCATGAGGGAAAGGCCGTAGAACCTCGTGTTCACGAACACGCCGTCCGGCATGCGCCGCTTCACCTCGTCAAGGAGCTCACGCGTACGGCCGCCGTTCCTGACGATGGGGAGCCTCCCGTCCAGCAGCTGGGCGGAGGGGAGCCGGAACACCTCCACGCCGTTGGACTCGTCCTCGTGCTCGGGCGCGTCGCCATAGGCAGACGTGACCACGATGGCGTGCACGCCCTTCCGCTCCAACGCGGACGAGAGGCCCTTGGTGAAGTTCTCCACCCCGCCCATGTGGGGCAGGTACTGCGCGGAGAAGATCGCTATCGTCCGCCTGCGAGGCTCGTCCATCAGCAACCCTTTCCGTCATGCTTCCACTGGTCGATCATGCTGGCATACATGTCCATCAGACCGACCTTGGGCAACCAGCCGAGCGAGCGGACCGCGGTGGTGTCGAGCCTGAGCAGGTCGCCCTTGCGGAAGCGCTTGGCGGCCTCCGCGTCGACCTTGACCTCGACGTGCGTGCGGCCATCGCCAAAGCGGTCCGCGACCTGCTGGGCCATCTCCCTGATGGAGCAGATCGTATCGTCGTTGGCGACGTTGTAGGCCCTGCCGGGCACGCCCTTCGCGAGCACGGTGAGAAGCCCCGTCGCCGCATCGCTGGTCGAGAGGTACATGTTTCTCTTCTTGCCCGTCGTGAGCAGGGTGATGTCCTTGCCCTCCACGCAGTCGCGCGCGAACTCCGCGAAGACGCGCCTGTCGTCGTACGCGACGCCGGGGCCGAAGGTCTGTGCGAGGCGCGCGACCACGGCGGGGGTGCCGAACTCGGATGCGTATGCCGCCACGAGGGCCTCGTCCAGACGCTTGGCCTCAGGGTAGGAGTTCCTCACGCTCATGGCATCGAGGAAGCCGCCCTGGTCCTCCGCGATGGGGTCCTCGGACTTGTACTGGCCGTAGACCTCCATGGTGGAGAGCACGAGCACCCGCGCGCCGACGCGGCGGGCGTACTCGAGCATCGAGCGGGCGCCGTTGGTGGTGGTCTCGATTACCTCGACCGGGCGCTCGATGAAGGATGCGCTGTCGGTCATGTTTGCGCAGTGGACGACGAAGTCCGCGCTGGGATGGCCCTCCGCGCTGGGATCGGACGCGTCCCAGTGCAGGAAGGTGACGTCGCCGCCCTCACCGAACAGGGACTTGGCGCGCTCCACGTTGCGGACGAGCGCGAGCACCCTGACGTGCCTGGCGGGATCATCCACGAGCTCGTTGTGCGCCAGGAGGGAGTAGACGAGCGTCTTGCCGATCAGGCCCGTCGCCCCCGTAATGGCGACCGTCTTCCCCTCGAGTTCGTGCCAGGGGACGTCGTCCTGCTTTGCCACCCAAACGGCTCCCTGCCAGAGCGGCGCGTTCTTCTCGACCGTCATTGGTTCCTTCCCTCCCAGAGCATGCGCATGTCCCTCTCGTCGACGAAGGACTTGAACGCGAAGTAGTCGGTTGGCGTCGTGACCTTGATGTTCTCTGCGGGTCCGAGGACCGTGAAGACGTCGTAGCCGTAGTGGGACATCAGGCTGATGGAGTCCACGAAGTCGCGGCCCTCGTCGCGTGCCTTGAGGTGCGCCGCGTAGAGCTCGTTGGTGAAGAAGCCCTGCGGGGCGCGCGCGAGGAAGCAGCGCGAGCGGTCCTCGACCTTCACGACCTTGCCGTCCTCGTCCTGCACGATGACCGTCTCGACGCACGGCGCCGTGGTCGCGACGCAGTGGTGCTCGATTGTCGCGTCGATGCAGTCGGAGATCGTTTCCGTGTTGATGAGCGGTCGGACGCCGTCGTGCACGAGGACGATTGCCTCGTCGTCCTCGGGATGGTGCGAGTGGATCTCCTCGAGCGCGTTGAGGCGGCTGTCGAAGCCGGTCTTGCCACCCGGGACGATCGTGATGGGCGTCTTGTAGCCCTGCCTGCGGACGATCTCTTTGAGATAGTCGATCCAGTCCGGCAGGCACGCCACGGTGATGCCCGTCACCCTCTGGCACTCTTCGAAGTGGTCGAGCGTGTAGGCGATGATGGGTTTGCCGCCCAGCTCGAGGAACTGCTTGGGCCTCGAGCCGGCGCCCATGCGCCTGCCCACGCCGCCGGCAAAGATGAGTGCGTCGACGGTTCTGTTCTCTTCCATGAGCGACCCTCCGCTGCGCAAGTTAATTGAAGCCAATACTCAACTAGCCTAACACTAAAGGCGAAAAAGACGCCGCCTCCGCAGGCCAAGTGCGAAGGCGGCGTGTCGACAGGTATGGCTACTGGAGCGAAATCCAGGCGCTCCTCGTACCGTAGAACAGGTCGAGGTCCAGGTCTGCGCTGTAACCATCCACTCGTCCGTTCTCGGAGTACTGGAAGATTGTCGGACTCGCCCAGGCACCGTAGGAGTAGCTGTCGGTCCACGGGTTCGAGTTGTAGCCCGTTGTCTTGTTGTTTGCGTATTGCGCCACCCACAGGGGATAGCTGGTGGCAACGGTGCTCCAGTCGTACTTGCGCGTGACGCTCTTGCTCATGTAGATGAGGGGCCTCGCGTCCATAAGCGTGGCAATCCTGTCAAGAAACTTCTTGCACCACTGCACGTCGAAGCCCGTGCCGAAGAGCTTGTTGCTCGTCTGCTCCCAATCGAGTGCGACCACGGCACGACCCTTGTACGCCTTAATGGCATCGTAGAAGTAGTCAGCCTCCTTGATGGGGTCACCACCCTCCGCGTAGTGATAGAAACCGACGAGCTTACCGCTCGCGAGGGCCTTATCCGCCCACGCCGCGTAGTCGTAGCCCTTGGAGGAGAGTTGGTTCCTGTACCAAGTGCCCTGCGTGGCCTTGATGAAGACGAAGTCGCCCGAGACCTTGGAGACGTCGATGCCCGCCTGGTGGGAGGAGATGTCATATCCGTTGAGCTGGTCGACGTATGCGAAGGGCCTCACCGTCGAACCCGGGGCGTCGGACCCCTTGAGCTTGACGATGACCTCAACAGCCTCGATGGAGTTGGAGCTCACGTTGGTGCCGGCGTCTGAACCGTTCCTCGTCCAGCCGAGCCAGCCGACGTTGGAGACATGGACGCGATACCAGACGTCGTAGTACTTCTCCGCGTCGCCTGTTAGAGATAGGCGGACCGCCTTGAGCGCGGTGCCCTTGGTACCGGCGTCCGCGCCATTGGTGGCTGCGCTCGACCAGTTCTCCCCATCAGTTGACACCTGGTACTTGATGCCGCCAAAGCTTGATACGGAGCTGAGTTGCGCGCGGAACCTTTCCACCGAGAGCGACTTGCCCGTGGTGCCCGAGGTGGCACCGTTGCTCACAGCCGTCTGCCAGTCACCATTGAGCGCACACGTCGCATAGGAGACCGTGGGCGTCTCCACGGAGGGATAGCTGACCTTCTGGTCGCTGCTGGAGGGAGCTGCGGAACCCTTCTTCACGAGGACCATCTGCACCGCCTCGACGCGCTTGCCAAGGCCCACGGTGCCTGCGGTCTCACCATCCTTGGCCCACGCCATCCAGCCGATGTCGGACACGTGCACGCGGTAGTACACGTCGTAGCTCGAGGCGACGTCGCCCGTGAGCTGCACCTGTATTGCCTCGAGCCTGAGCCCGCTGCCCTCGGTGCCGGCAATGGCTCCGTCGGACTGCCAGTCCTGCCAGCCCACGTTCTGCACGTGCGCTTTGTACTGCACGCCGCCGCTCACGCCGGCGACGGCGATCTTGAGCGCCTCGAGCCTGAGTGACTTGCCCGTCGTGCCCGCGGTCGTGCCGTTGGAGACCTCGGTCTGCCACCCCACGTTCTGCACGTGCGACTGGTAAAGGATGGTCGGGCTCGTATACGTGGTGGTCGCGCGCTTGGTGTAGTCCGCGCCATCACCCGTGGGGATGGCCTGCCCGCGCTTGACCAGGAGCACCTGCACGGCCTCGACCCGCAGCGACTGGCCCGTCGTACCGGACGTGGCGCCGTTCTTGACCCATGCGCCCCAGCCCTTGCCCTGAACGTGGGTGCGGTAGTAGACGTCATAGCTCGAGGCGACGTCACCCGTCAGCTCGATCTGCACCGCCTCGACGCGAAGCGACCTGCCGGTAGTGCCGCTCGTCTGGCCGTCGGACTTCCAATCCTGCCAGCCCACGTTCTGCACGTGGGCACGGTAGCGGATGCCGCCACTCACGCCGCTCAGGCTCATGGAGAGCGCCTCGACCCTGAGGGACTTGCCCGTCGTACCCGCGGTCGCGCCATCAGAGACGCTTGCCTGCCAGCCAATGTTCTGCACGTGGGCGCGATAGCTGACGGAAGCCTTCGCATCGCTCGTGGTGCTTGTCAGCGCGAATGTGTGCACCTTTGCCTTGGAGGACGCGCCCTCGCTCTTCTCATCTGCCGAGGTGCTGGCCTTGGTATCGTCACTCTTGGAGTCATCAGCCTCTACATGGGCCTTCGTCTCCTGCGAGCCCAGGAACGACGTCAGCGCCTCGGAGTTCTCCTTTGCGACCAGCACGACCTCGACGTCGTCCACCACGGCGTCGTCCTTCTCGCTTCCCGCGGTCTCGCCGTCGGCGGTCCAGCCCAGCCAGCCCGCGTCTGCCACGTGCACCCTGTACACGATCGAGTACTTCTTCGCGGTCTCGGAATCGAGCTTCAACTGGACGCAGCTCACGCTGTCGGTCGCGTCCACCTGATTGGCGTCGCCCGCGGCCCAGTCGGTCCAGTCCGCGCTCCCCCTCTTGTAGCGAACCTGCACCTTTGCGGCGTCGGTCCCACCAAACGTAATGGACGAGAAGGACGTGCCGCCTTCCTCGACGGTTGCGTCGTCAGTCCCGAGCGTAGAAACGTCGGTCACCAGTGCGACCGTACGGGCCTTGGCAGTCGCAGCATCGTCTGCCCGCGCATTCGACGTACTGGTATCCGACGCACTCGCATCCGACGTGCTGGCGTCAGACGAGCTCGCGTCCGTCGCGCTCGCGGCCTCCGAACTGGCCTTATTCCTGTTCAGGCTATACGTCACGTCGAGCGACGTCGACCCGGCGGAGGCAACCGCCTCGACACCAAAGGCGCGCCCCGCATGGAGCGCGCCACCCAAAACGACCAAGCAGGCGGCAACCGCCGCAACAAGGCAGAGCGCCGCACGGCGCCCCGTTGTCTTCGAGAACATGTGATGCCCTTCTCGCGCCTATCAGATACGCATGGCACCACACAATCGGCACCATCATTGTGTCAGTCTAGCCTTCCCACACGAAAGCTTGCGGCATTGTTACCGTCTGTCTTTGGAACCATGACCGTATCGCTGTCCTGCGCGACCGAAGGACGCGAGTAGCCCTTCGCCGTCCCCAGATAGAGCGTCTTGCCGTCCGACCAGCGATACGCATACATGCCCGCGTTGCTTCCCTGCGAGCCACTGCCCCACACAAACCAGTTGTCGTTCATCGACGCGACGACGCTTCCTGAGGGAATCTGCAGCCAAATGACATTCTTCTTGAAGTCGCCAGACCACAGACCAACGTACGTCTGGGCGGCATCGCCCGTGGGCGAGAAGGACACGGCCCGGTACTTGTGGGACGCCCACACGCCCGTCACACCCCAGGTGGTGCTGCCGCTTTGCACGGTGAGCCGCGTCTTGGCAGACGCGAGCGACGCGTCCGGCGCCGTGCAGACCTTGGCGTAGTGCCCGTCGGAAAGGACGCCCGTGGCATACGCGACGCCATCCGAAAGCGCCGCCGGGAAGCTGCCCTCGCCCAGGTTCTGGACGCTTCCACCGTCAAGTGGCATCGCCAGCACGTCGCACTCCCAAGACGCCTCGCCCTTCGCCACGTTGGAGCTGAAGTACGCGTACGAGTCGTCAGCCGTGGGAACGACCTCGCCCACGATGCTCGGGGTGTCGCCGCGACCGTTGAGGTCCTCCGCACTCGCGAGCACGCGGACCTTGTTGGACTTTGCCTCCCAGCAGCTGACCTGCCAGTCATCCACGCCAAACACGTTGGAGTCGTTCACGCGGGCGGAGCGCCACACGATGCGGCTGGCGTTGCCCGTCCCGTCCTGCGGCTCGTAGTAGTCATCTGCGGAAGGCGCCGCGCCAAGTCCCTTGGTGCTTGAGCTCTTGATGAGGCTCGCCTGGTACGAGAGCAGGTTGTCTGGGTCGTCCGTCGCGGAGCCAAACACGGTCGAACCGTCTATCGGGAACGACCCTATCTCACGGTAGTCGCCCCCGAACTCCCACTCATCTGCGAGGGTGACCTCGGTCTTGCCCTCCCCCACCTTCACGACGCGGGCGCTTGAGTCAACGCCCGCCACGCCAAACGGCAGGCTCACGTTCTTGCGCTGGCCCGACGCCGACGAGCTGCCGTCGTCGGAGGCCTTGCCCACGGTCACAACCTTCGCCGCACCGTCGTCCTGCGCCGCAGTACCACGGCCGCCGGCAGCAAAGTGCCAGATGCCGAGGCCCACGGCACAGGCTGCAACTGCGAGGCCCACGCCAACGATGACTTTCGTCCTTCTCCCCCTGGGCGAGGTGGCGCCAGAACGAGTCGCGTCGTCCTTATCAGCCTGATCGGCGCGTACGTCCCCGTCGCTCTTGAAGTGGTTAGCCATGCGAGCCGCCTACCTGGAGGTATAGATGCCGATGTGCTGCTTGCCGTCGCGGATGTACTCGTTCGCGAGGTAGGTGTTGGTGAAGGTGCGCAGGCTCGGGTACCAGAAGTGCGGCGACGCGCCTGCGTAGAGCGAGCAGGCGGGGTCGGCAAAGTAGACCTGGTCCGTGGCCTCGTTGTAGCCGTCGATGACCATGATGTGCGAGAAGGTCGTGTTGCCGTGGCCGTTGAAGTGCGGCCCGCCCCTGCGCTCCTGCTCGTCCACGCACGTCGCGTAGCCCGTGGAGTAGGACTTGAGGACGGACGACCTCACCGTGGCGTAGTTCGGGGTGTGATACGTGGTGTAGACGTTCCTGCCGAGCCAGGCGTTCATGCCCTTCTCGAACATGCGGTTCGCGAAGCTCGTGTAGCCGTACTGCCTGGTGTGCATGTAGGAGGCCACGTTCTCGATCGAGAGCGCCGTACCGGACTTGGAGTGCCACGCGCCCACGTTGCTCAGGACCATGTAGCCGGAGGTGGGGCCGCAGAAGAAGCCGTTGGGCTGGCCCACGGCGTGGATGTTGTGGAAGTGCACGCGTGCCTTGGCCTTGGTCACATAGGGGCTCGCCGTCGAACCAGGCGCGGCAGAACCCTTGGCGAGCACCTGCATCTCGAGCGCCTCGACCCTGTAACTGATGCCGGTCGACCCGGCGATGGCGCCGTTCTTGGTCCAGCCGAGCCAGCCGTAGTCCTGCACGTAGGCGCGGTACCAGACGTCGTAGTACTTGGCCATGTCACCCGTGAGCGTGACCTTGAGGGCCTCTACGCGTTTCGCGGCGCCGACGGTGCCCGAGTTGGTGCCATCGGCGACGGCAGCCGTCCAGCCCTTGCCCTCCACGTGCGTGGAGTAGCTGATGCCGCCTGTAATTCCATCGGACTTTACGGTCGCCTTGAGCGCTTCGATGCGGAGTCCCTTGCCCGTGGTGCCGCTCAGGGCTCCGTTGGACTGCCAAGCCTGCCAGCCGACGTTCTGCACGTGAGTGGCGTAGCTCACAGTGGCAGCGCTGAAGGACGGGACGGACCACTTGTCGTTTGCCGAGGGTGCGCCCACGTCCTTGGCACGCAGGACCACCTGCATGGCTTCGACACGAAGGCCGAGCTTGGTGGTGCCTGCTACCGCGTCGTCCTTTGCCCAGGCGAGCCAGCCATAGTTCTGCACGTGGACGCGATACCAGACGTCGTACTTCTGGGCAATGGGACCAGAGAGGCGAATCTTGACAGCCTCGACTCGGAGGGACTTGCCCGTCGTGCCCGCGTTGGCGCCATCAGCAACGTAGGACTGCCAGCCCACGTTCTGCACGTGCGCGCAGTACTCGATGTGGCTGCCGTCGGCATCGGGATTCATGGTGCCCGCAAGCTGGAGGTTGAAGGCCTCGAGCCTCTTGCCCTTGCCCGTGACGCCCAGTTGCGCAACGTCCCTGTCTGTCTTGGTCCAGCCATAGTCCTGAACGTGTGCGGTGCCCGTGACGGAAGCCTCCTGCTTCTGCACAAGCTCGACCTCAACGGCTTCGATACGCAGGGCTTTGCCCACCGTACCGGCGATGTCACCGTTGTAGATCCATTCGGTCCAGCCCTCATTCTGCACGTGCACGCGATAGCGGATGTCGTACCGCTTCGCGACATCGCCCGTGAGGCGGATGCAGAGCGCCTCAACCCGCAGCGC
Organism: Coriobacteriaceae bacterium; assembly: GCA_003862195.1. Lineage (GTDB taxonomy): Bacteria > Actinomycetota > Coriobacteriia > Coriobacteriales > Atopobiaceae > Parafannyhessea. The sequence continues at coordinate 21,392 of QOUO01000022.1, forward strand.
CTTGCCCGAGGTTCCAGCGACTTCACCGTCCTTGGCCCATGCCTGCCAGCCCACGTTCTGCACGTGGGCACGGTACTCGATGGAGCCGGAGAAATCGCTCCTCAGCTTGAGCTGCAGCGCTTCGACACGCAGGGCCTTGCCCGTCGTGCCGGCGATGGCGCCGTCCTTGGTCCAGTCCTGCCAGCCGACGTTCTGGACGTGTGCACGGTAGTTGACGAGGCCCTCGTCTTGGATGGCATCCGAGGACTCGGTCTGGGTGGACTCCGTCGTCGATTCACTCGTGGAGACGGTCTTGTCAGAGCCTGTGGGCTGGGACTCGTCCTTGCCCTTGGTACCCGCATCCTCCGCTGAGGTAGACGTGTCCCTCTCCCCCGTGCTTGCAGACAATGCCGTGGAGCTCGAGCTGTCGTCAGTGGTAGAGCTGCTCGTCACCGAGCTTGAGCCTGCAGTGTTTTGCGTCGCGGTCGAATCCACGGCGAACGCCGACACCTGGCCTAGACTCAGGACCAGAAGCACGCCACAGGCGACGCTTGCCAAGTACTTCCTCATTTGATGCGCTCCTCACCATCCATCGTGATGACGCCATGCAAACAGGGCGCACAGTCGCGCGCCCTGTCAAGCAGCTAGTTGTAGACGACGACGGTCGTTCCCGTCGGGATGTTGTCGTAAATCCATTTGGCCTTGTTGATGTTCAGGCGCACACAACCCTGAGAGATGTGCATGCCGAGCCTGCCATCAAGGATGCCGAAGGTGCCACGATGATACAGCACAGAGTGGAACAGGTAGTTACCGTGAAACTGCGTGTAGTAGTAACACGTGTGGTCACCGCCGCTGAACGAATAGCCCTTTGCGCCGACGGTGAAGACGCCGTGGACAGTGGGCGTGCTGTACTGGCCGTCAGAGCACACGATGTAGTCGTACAGGTTCCAGCCGCTTGCGGAGCGGTTGAACACGCCGACCCTGCACGCGCCGTAGTTGACCATGAGCAGCCAGTTGGTCCTGCTGCCGTAGCGCTGCGCGCGATAGTACATGTCCGAGTCCGCCATGAAGAGGCCCTTATCGGTGGTGTACGAGCGCCACGTCGCGCCAGGGGCAGCGGAGCCCCTGGGCCTCACGACGATCTGGACGGCCTCGACGCGGGCGGCACAGCCGGTCGTGCCGGCGTATCCGCCGTTCCTGGTCCAGCCCATCCAACCGAGCTTCTGGACGTGGACGCGATACCACACGTCGCAGGTCTGGGCCATGCTGCCCGTCAGGCGCACGCGGATCGCCTCGACGCGCCTGCCCTGGCCGACCGTGCCGGCAACGGCGCCCTGGGACTTCCAACCCTGCCAGCCGATGCCCTCGACGTGGGCACTGACCTGGACCTCGCCGGTCTGTCCGACGCCGGACGCCTTGACGCGAAGCGCCTCGACCCTGAGCCCCCTACCCGTCGTGCCGGCAACGGCACCGGAGCCGACCCAGTTCTGCCAGCCGATGTTCTGGACGTGGGCCTGATACGTAACTGTCGGCGCGGAAACGTACGGACGGTTGGTGTCACCAGGCGCGGCAGCGTTCTTCTCCGTCAGCTTGAACTGGACCGCCTCGACGCGCAGGCCACAGCCAGTCGTACCCGCAATTGCACCCTCGGACGAGTCGTCCCCAGCCTTTGCCCAGCCGAGCCAGCCAAGGTTCTGCACGTGGACGCGATACCACAGGTCGTGCGTCTGGGCAGCCTCGCCCGTGAGCTTTGCCCTGATGGCCTCGACCCTCTTGGAGCGGCCAGTCGTACCGGACACGTTGCTATCGCTTGTCTGCCTGTAGCCCTGCCAGCCGAGGTCCTGTACATGGGAGTTGACCTGAATCGCGCCCTCGACACCAGAGAGCCGCACGTCAAGTGCCTCGACGGCAAGGCCCATGCCCGTGGTGCCGGCGGTCTTGCCGTCGCTGAACCAGCCCTGCCAGCCAATGTTCTGGACGTGTGCGCGATACGAGACCGCAGCCTGCTGCTCAGTACCCGTCTCGGAGGATCCGCTGGTCGAGCCCGGGGCATCCGCGCCCTTCTCCACTAGCGTCACCTGGATGGCCTCGACGCGCTTGCCCATGCCGGTGGTGCCGGCCATCGAGCCGTCCTTGGTCCAACCCATCCAACCCTTGTCCTGCACGTGGACGCGGTACCACACGTCGTAGCGGGACGCGACGGGACCGTCGAGCTTTATCTTGACTGCCTCGACGCGCAGCCCCTTGCCCGTGGTACCCGCCTGGGCATAGCCGTTCTCACTGTCGGCGCTGCTCGACCAATCCTGCCAGCCCACATTCTGGACGTGCGCGCTCACGCTGATGGACGAGCCATCGGTCATGTTGCCAAGGGAGAGGCGCAGTGCCTCCACGCGCAGGCCCCTGCCCGTGGTTCCCGCGACGCCACCGGCAGAGACGTTCGCCTGCCAGCCGATGTTCTGAACGTGGGCCGCATAGGCGAGCTCGGGCTCCTGCGTCTGCTCGTCCGTGCTGGTGCTGCTCTGGGAGTCGGCGCTGGTCGCATCGGAGGTCGAGGCGTCGTCCTGACCAGAGGTCGACGGCGTCTGCTCGGAGGACGAGCCACTGTCCTGGCTGGAGCTGCTCGTATCAGTCCCCGTAGAGGACTCCTGCCCCGTCGTGTCTGGGAACGTGGACGAGCTGGTACCAGATACACCCTGCTCGGAGGTGCTCTGGTCCGTCCCCGACGTGGTCGTCCCCTGCTCGGTCGTAGCGTTGACATTCGGGGTGGCGGTGAGAGCCTCCGCAAGGGCCGGCGTGGGAATCAGCGCCGCGCACATCGCGACGGACGTCAGCGCCGCCAGCATGCCCTGGATTCGAGTACGCATGTGTACCTCCATACGGACATTTGACAAAGTATTCAAGTCCTCTACATCTTCACAATCTTAGCTTAAATGCTAGGATGTCGCTTGAAGCCTGAGGTTAAAACTTCGCCAATAGCGGCGTTGTGACCTTTGGTCACGAATGAGCAGCGTGTGGACGCGCTGTACCCCTCATCCAAATATCGGACGCTTTCCGACGACCGGGAGTTTGCAACATGCGCAACAAAGATTACAAGTACGTGCCGAAGCACCTCGCGAAGGAGGCTCAATCACAAATACCGTCGATGCACGTCGCGACGGGGCTCTCCGCGCTTGCGGTTACGGCAGGACTGACGTTTGCGCTCACGACCCTCTCTGGTGCTACCATCGCGTTGGCACAGGATACGGATACGGCGACGCCTGTTGTCGCCAATACCGATACGACCACGACCTCCCAGGCCCAGCAGGAGAGCCAGCCCACCACTACGTCTAAGCAAAGCAGCACGAGCGGCGACTCCTCCACCCAAGCCAACGGCGATACGTCTGACTCTTCACAGGACTCAAGCCAGAGCGCGTCAACGTCAAGTGAATCCACAGGCCAGGACACTTCCTCCCAGGCAGCAGACTCATCCAGCACCAAGACGACGACCGACCAGACCAAGGGAGAAGAGCAGACCTCAGCGGCCGCGGCATCGGTCCATTACCAGGCTCACGTACAGGACAAGGGCTGGCAGGAGGAGGTCTCGACCGACGCCTCACAAAATGACGCCGCAACCGCGGGCACCACCGGTGAGAGCAAGCGCGTCGAAGCCGTAAGGGTCTCGATTGCCGACAGCGACGGCAACAAGCTCGAGAATGCAGTCGAATATAAGGCACACGTCGCGAACCAGGGCTGGGACAAGACGTGGACACGCGACGGCGAGACCGTGGGCACCACGGGGAAGTCTCGCGCAATAGAGGCGCTCAAGATCCGCCTTATTGACCAATACGCCCAGCTCTACGACATCTTCTACCGCGTCCACATCCAGGATCGCGGCTGGCTCGACTGGACATGCAATGGTGACGCCGCCGGATCCGTGGGTCTAGGCAAGCGGATCGAGGCTCTCCAGATTCTTCTGAGGCTGAAGAACGCCTCCGACTCCCCCACCGCGGGCGATGGTGCGTTTCTCGACAACTCCGGCATCTCGATTGCGAGCCATGTGCAGAACGTCGGCTGGCAGGGAGCGGCGACCACAAACGGCCAGACGTCCGGCACGACCGGCAAGGGCGAGCGCATCGAGGCAATCACTGCCAGGATTGGCAGTGGCTACGACATCGACGGTGGCATCCAGTACCGTACCTACATCCAAAACAGCGGCTGGGGCAGCTGGGTAGCAAATGGGGCAGTCTCTGGTACGACCGGAAAGGGCCTGAGGGTCGAGGCGGTGCAGTTTGAGCTGCAAGGCGACATCGCAAAGTCCTACGACCTCTATTACCGTGTCCACGTGGCCAACTATGGCTGGCTCGACTGGGTGCTCGCGGGAACCGGGCAGGACTCCATCGCCGGCACCACTGGCCTCTCGAAGCGAATCGAGGCCATCCAGCTCTACATGTACAAGAAGGAATCGCAGCAAAAGCCTAAAAAGGGAATCGGCTACGTATCCTCCGCAGGTGTCTCCTATGCCGGCCAGGAATCGAATGGCACGTGGGCGACAGCCGCAAACGGCAGCGTCGCAGGGTCGACTGGAAGGGGAATTCCCCTTGTCGCAATGAGGGCAGCACTTGCATCGGGAAGCGACGGCCTCACGGGAGTCATCTCCTACCAGGTCCACCTTGCCAACGTAGGCTGGGTGGCATCGCAATCGGACGGAGCCAATGCAGGCAGATCCCAGGCCGCAAACAACATCCAGGGCATCAGGATCTCGCTCGGCGGCACCTTGGGACGCTTCTTCGACGTGTACTACCACGTGCACACCCATAACATCGGCTGGATGGGGTGGACGCGCGACGGAAGCTCAGCTGGAACCACCGGCTTGGGCCTTCCCGCCGAGGCGTTCGAAATTACCCTTGTTCCCAAGGGCAACGCCGCACCCGGCAGCACCACGATGTCCTTCGTAGACCAGAACAGTTACTATGGTCAGCCTGTCGCGACCATGAACGGTGCTCAGGCGCGCGTTCGCAACTCGGCCTTCAAAACCCCGGCCACGCCTGGCGGCTATTGCGCGCTCTGGGTCACCAACGTCGTCGCCAACGCCGGATATGGTTATTACTCTGGCAATGCCTGCGACCTTTATCGCAGCTACTGCCACTCCGCAGATCGCAAGCAACTCAAGGTCGGAATGATTATTGCCGTCAGCAGCCATCCCCACACGCGTGCGGGATCTATCTATGGTCACGTTGGCATCTACATCGGCAACGGCCTCATGCGGGACAGTGTCTACGGCTACGTTCGTCAAATCAGCGTGAAGGATTGGATTGCGTACTATGGGTCGACAGTTCAGCCTCGATGGGGTTGGATGGGCAACAGACGTCTTGCATAGTTGCTTCAAGCATGTCTTCACGGTGCATGCAACGTCATTTCAACCGATATTTGCTCCTACTCATATAAGATAGGACGGGTATATCGCACATCCGAGGAGCAACGCTTTGAAGATACTCGCAGTGATTCCCGCCTACAACGAGGAGGAATGCCTGGCAGACACCGTGAACGAACTCACGAGCGTCTGCCCCGACATCGATTACCTCGTTATAAACGATGGCTCGAAGGACTCGACCGGAGAGATTTGCGACCGCATGCACTTCAACCACGTAGACCTTCCTGTGAATTGCGGTCTCACGTCCGGTTTCAAGTGCGGCTGCAAGTATGCGTATCGCAACGGTTACGATGCAGTGGTGCAGTTCGACTCCGACGGCCAGCACATGCCCCAGTACATCGGTCCGATGGCAAAGGCGATGCGGGCCCAGAAGGCCGACATCGTCATCGCATCTCGCGGGCTTGCGGGAGGTGGCGCCGTTGGTGCCAGAGGCGTGGGCGCCAAGCTCATCACCAAACTGATCAAGGCCGGAACTGGTCAGACGATTACCGACCCCACGTCCGGCATGCGCATGTATGACCGCCGAATGATCGAGACCTATGCCAAGAGCTTCGACCTTGCCCCCGAGCCAGACTCCATCGCCCTGCTCATGCGTGGCGGCGCGAAGGTCGTCGAGGTACCCGCCCAGATGAGGGAGCGCCAGGGCGGCACGAGCTACCTGAGGTTCTTCAGCTCAATCTCCTACATGGCACGTACGTGCCTATCCCTGCTGCTGTTCCTCTGGTTCCGATAGGAAGTCAATAATGAGTCCAGTTCTTCGTCTAGTGCTTATCGTTGGCGCAGTCATCGCACTCGCAATAGTCATTCGCTCCGTACGGAAGTGCCGCATGACCGTTGCAGACTCAGTC
>QOUO01000023.1 GCA_003862195.1 Coriobacteriaceae bacterium
CCGTGAGTGTGCTCGGTGGGTTCGGGCGACGTACTGTTCCGAACCTGGTCAGGACCGGAAGGTAGCAGCCATAAGGAGCCTCGGGCGGGCGCCCGTTCCCACCGAGCACACTGTGTACGACGCCCCAAACCGCGCAAGCGGCAAGGGGTGTTGTTGTAAGAAGAGGTTGCGGACCCGCCCAATCGCGAGCCCCGGCACGCGGTGGCGCCGCCAAAGGTAAGGATCTTCTCGCATGGGATTCGTTAACTTTATCGTCGAGCTGATACACGACCCGCGCACGGCCATTGCCAGCGCGATCGCCGCTGGACCGCTGTTTGCGTATGGCTTCGTCTTCCTGATCGTGTTTGTCGAGACGGGCGTCGTGTTCTTCCCGTTCCTTCCGGGTGACTCGCTGCTCTTTGCGTCCGGGTTCTTTGCGCACAACGGCGGCTTCAACATCTTTGCGCTGCTGGGCGTCGCGTGGGCCGCGGCCATCCTGGGCGACCAGTGCAACTTCATGATCGGCCACTTCTTTGGGCAGAGGATCGTGGCATCAGGCAAGGTAAAGGCCATGACGCCGGAGCGCGTCAAGAAGACCGAGGACTTCCTGGACAAGTGGGGCCACCTCGCCGTCTTCCTTGGCAGGTTCTTCCCGTTCATCCGCACCTTCGTGCCGTTCCTGAGCGGCATGGGCGGCATGCACTGGCGCAACTTCGTGATATTCAACGTGCTGGGCGGCATCACCTGGTCCACGCTCTTCACGCTCCTGGGCTACTTCTTTGGTGGCATCCCCGCGGTGCAGAAGCACTTTGAGCTGGTCATCGTGGGCATCATCCTGGTCTCCGTGATTCCGGCCGTGGTGGGCGTAATCAAGGCGAAGCTCGGCAACAAGGCAGAGGCCGAGGCAGAGTAGCCAAAGGTTCGGGCGAGAAGAACGCCCGCGCGGCGTTGGCGCATTGCACGTTAGGGGCACCCGTCCACGGGTTGTGGGCGGGTGCCTTTGCGTGTGTGGACGTTGCGTACGCGCCTTGCGTGGGAGGTCTATCGTTTACCTGTTGGGACATGAGCCCGCCTTGCCGGCAGGTGCGAAGGAGGAGACGTGAGCGAGGACACCAAGAGCGAGGGCATGGCTCAGGCGGAGCGCGAGCGCAGGCTCGAGCGGTACGAGGCGTTTGCGGCGAGCGTGCGCGAGGACTACGGCGCGACGCAACGGCAGATGGATGACCTGCGGGCGAAGGACCGAGTGAAGACGGCGACGTATAGGCAGCTCTACGCATACAAGTGCACGCTGGGCGAGATCCTGGACCGTCTGGAGGAGTGCGGCCTGTAGGCGCCGTTCGTTTGCATGGGACCGCGGCTGGCGGGACCGTTCTTCTCGCCCGTGGTGGCGCGACGGGGCGATGCGGTGTGTATATCTAAGTCGAAGCGACTTAGAACACATTAGCGAGAGCGACTCAAAAAATCTTAGAAATCGTGTTTAAGTTCCCTCCTGGTGGTTACATATAACAGTGAACCCAAGGAAGCCCAAAGGAAGGGCGTCCAGCCAATTGAAGGAGTGGTAACGATGGCAGGCATGGTTCCCTATAGCGACTACGAGAAGGCACTTCGCAGGGCTTGGCCGTTCGCAGCGATTGACGACTTCTTCGCACCGCTGGCTGTGACGGACGCGGATGCGTTCAACATGGACGTCGAGGACGCGGGCGACAAGTACGTGGTCACGGCAGAGCTGCCGGGCGTCACGAAGGACCAGATCGACGTCGAGCTGAACGAGGGTCGTCTTTCCATCAGCGTCGACAAGAAGGAGTCCGACGAGGACAAGCAGAAGAACTACCTGCAGAAGGAGACCTCGGAGTGGCAGGCAACCCGTGGCGTGTACCTGAAGGATGCGGCCAACGAGGGCATCAGCGCAAAGCTCGATGGTGGCGTGCTGACGGTCGACGTCCCCAAGCAGGAAGAGAAGAAGACCAACGTCACCAAGGTCACGATCGAGTAGGCGCGCAGGCGCTAGGTGACTGACCGGTTCTGCCGGGCCGAGCACGAGGTAGTTCGCAGCTAGGTGAAAGGTAAAAGCCGATTGGACGAAGGAGGTCGAGGCGAATGAGAGAGGCAATGGCGCTTTTGCGCACGCGAGGTTTCGAGCTGCCAAAGGGTTGTCGCGAACTCAGGTGGCGTCGATTCCCGGGGATCCACGGCGCCGTGAGATCCTAGGAAGACGCGGACATGGCGGGAGTGCCCCGCCGGCGCGATTTGGCGCGCGCACTCGCGCATGCGCTCAATCGAATAGGACGCGAACCATCCACACGGGGCGGTACCGAGAGGTGCCGCCCCGTTCTTGTGTGTCGAGGATGTTCCGCCGTCCGCGGATGGTGGCGCGCCGACCATGCGGCATGCCTCGTATAATGCGCGTGTCAAACCCGATGCGAGACGGAGGTCCCATGAGGAGTTACACCCTGGACGACCTGGCACGCCTGGTCGACCACACCAACCTGCACCCCGACGCGACGCGCGAGGACATGGAGCGCCTGTGCGACGAGGCGAAGCGCTACCACTTCAAGATGGTCGCGATCAACTCCGTGCAGTCCGCGCTGTGCTCGCGCCTGCTGGCCGGCACTGACATCGACACGGGCGCCGCGATCTCCTTCCCGCTGGGGCAGACAAGCATCGCGTGCAAGGTGTACGAGACGATGGACGCGATTTCCGCCGGCGCCAACGAGATCGACTACGTGGTCAACCTGACCGAGGTCAAGGCAGGCAACTGGGCGTACGTGGAGGACGAGATGCAGCAGATCGTGGGCGTGTGCCGCGACGCCGACGTCCCGAGCAAGGTGATCTTCGAGAACTGCCTGCTGACTCAGGAAGAGAAGATCAAGCTCTGCGAGGTGGCGAGCCGTGTGCTGCCCACCTTTGTGAAGACGAGCACCGGCTTCAGCACGGGCGGCGCGACCGTGGAGGACGTGCGCCTGATGCGCGAGCACGTTGACCCGCGCGTGAAGGTGAAGGCCGCGGGCGGCATTCGCACGGCCGACGCGTTTTTGGACATGGTGCGCGCGGGCGCGGAGCGCATCGGCTGCAGCGCCGGCGTGCCGATCATGGACGAGCTGCGCCGCCGCTTTGAGGAGAAGGGCGTACAGAGCATCGAGCTGTAGGGCTTGGGCTGGCAGATAGCTGCACGAAGGCAGACGCGGGCGAGAAGGGCGGGGCGTCCCTCTCGCCCGCGTGGCCGTGCCCGCTATACTTATGGGCCAGACAATACGGTCCCGCGATGCGCGCGGGATGTGGGAGGCGCCCATGGAATCTCTGTACAGGAAGTACCGGCCGCAGACGTTTGAGCAGGTAGTGGGACAGCAGCACGTGGTCTCCACGCTGGAGAACGCCGTGCTGGAGGGGCGCACCAGCCACGCGTACCTGTTCTGCGGGCCACGCGGCACGGGCAAGACCACCATGGCGCGCATCCTGGCCAAGGCCCTCATGTGCGAGCAGGGTCCCGGGCACCTGCCGGACGGCACGTGCGAGCAGTGCAAGCTGATCGCGGCGGGCGAGCACCCGGACGTGTACGAGCTGGACGCGGCCAGCCGCACCGGCGTGGACAACGTGCGCGAGGAGATCATCAACCGCGTGAGCTTTGCCCCCGTGCGAGGCAATTACAAGTTTTATATTATCGACGAGGTCCACATGCTCACGACGGCGGCGTTTAACGCGCTGCTCAAGACCCTTGAGGAGCCGCCCGAGCACGTGGTGTTCGTGCTGTGCACCACGGACCCGCAGAAGATTCCCGAGACCATACTTTCGCGCGTGCAGCGCTTTGACTTCAGGCCCATCGGCAACGAGGACATCGAGGCGCACCTGGAGGACGTGTGCCGCCAGGAGGGCTTCGAGTTTGACAAGGCCGCGCTTGACCTGGTGGTTCGCCACGCGCGCGGCGGCATGCGCGACGCCCTGAGCACGCTGGAGAAGCTGAGCGTGTTTGGCGACGGCAAGATTTCGCTCGACGCGGCCCAGGACCTGCTGGGCGAGGTAAGCGGTTCCATGCTCGTGAACGTGGCCTGCGCCATGGCCGAGAGGAACGTGCCCTCCCTGTTTGAGGCCGTGGGCGATCTGGTGAGCTCCGGCCGCGACCTGCTGGAGTTTACGCGCGAGCTGGCGGGTCATCTGCGCGACGTGTACGTAGTGGCTGCGGTGGGCGCCAAGCCCGGCGTGGTGGACGCTACAGAAAACGAGCTGCAGAACCTGCGCGACGAGGCGCTGGCGTTTGGCTCCGTGGACCGCGTGGCCCACGCGCTGGTGGTGCTGAACGACGCCGCCAAGGAGATGCGCACGGCCACTGACCAGCGGCTTGTGCTGGAGATTGCCCTCACGCGCGTGGCGCGCCCCAAGAGCGACCTGACGCTCGACTCTCTGGCGGACCGCGTATCGCAGCTTGAGCGTCGGGTGGCCGAGCTCATGGTGGGCGGCGTGCCGGCGGGTGCGGGTGCGGCGGCGCCGAAACCCGTGCCGATGCCACAGACAAGTGCAAGGCAGGCGGCCCCGGAGAGGGCAGCGACTCCGACACCAGCTCCCGCTCCGGCGAGGCCAGCGGAGCCGGTCAGGCGAGAAGAGCCTGCTCCCGTTGCCCAGGCGGCGCCCAAGCAAGAGTCCGCACCTGCGCCCAGGCCAGCGGCCGCGCCCGTGCAGCAACCAGCGGCCACGCCTGCGCCTGCCACTGCCCCGCAGCAGGCCCCGCGCCCCGCGGCGCCCAGACCCGCGCAGTCGGCACCCGCGCCAGCTCCGGCACCGAAGCCGCAACCGGCACCGGCGCCCCGCCCGACTCGCCCGCCCGAGCCGGCACCGGCTTCCACCCCGCAGCCAGCCGCAAGCGCGGCGGCAAGTCCTTCTCCCCAGACCGCGGCCGTGACCGACGGCGGGGAGCTGCAGCGCATGTGGAAGCGCGTGGTGGAGGAGCTCGTGCGCAGGGACCCGCCGCGCGGATCGCTGCTGCTCAACGCGACGCCCATCAGCGACGACGGCACGAGGCTGCTGGTCAACCTGCCCAAGGGATCGTCGTTTGCGGTCAAGATGCTCGAGCGGCCGGACGTGAGCAACGTGGTCGACCCCGTGGTGAGCGCGGTCTTTGGCCGTCGCCAGGTGGTCTACGCCGAGGCGAGCCTGCGTGGCGCCGACATCGCTCGCGCCCAGCGTGGGGCGAGAAGCGCGCAGGCGCCGTCCGCGGCATCCGCTCGGCAGGCGGCTCCGGCACCAGCTCCCCAGCCGGCTCCCGCTCCCGTGCGGCCGACCCCCGCACCGGCTCCGCGCCAGGCGCCTGCGCCGCAGCCTGTGCCCGCACCAGCGCCGCAGCAGAACGCCGGCCCCATGCCGTGGGACGACGTGCCTCCCTACGAGGAGGTTCCCTACGATGACGCGGCGGCGGTCTCGTACGACGAGGACGTTCAGGAGGGGCTCGCGTCCGGCGGGCATCCGGCATACTCTCAGCCGGCGCCACAGCCGCAGGCACCTGCAAGCCAGCCCGTGCCCGCACCTCAGCCGGTTCCTGTACCGACACCCGCACCCGCTCCGCAGCCGGTAGCGGCCCCGACGTCAGCCCCTGCTCCCAAGCCGGAGCCGAAGCCCGCGTCTGCACCCGCGCCCAAGCCCGCACCGGCTCCTGCGGCGGAGGCCTCGCTCGAGGACGCGCCGGAGGACGCCCAGAAGGTGCTCGACATGCTGTCCAGCGTGTTTGGCGACGTCAAGTACGCGGGTACGGAGAAGGCACAGGGCAAGTAGCCGCCGCCCAGCCGTTACCGACAGCGCCCCGCACCCCGCGCCGTCCGCCACGGAGCCGCACCCGCGGCGTCCCGGCGGGCGGCACGACGCATTTTGGGTTTTGGGTATGGGCTCGCCACGTGCGGTCCGCCGGCCCCGTCGGCGTATCATTTGGTGGGTACATACAATAGGATGCCTAAAGGCAACTGGACGAGAAGCACGCACCGCCTTGCGTCGCAACCCGCACGCGGCGGCAACCGCGGCGAAGGTTCGTGCAAGGGAGCCGTTCTTCTCCCCGTACGACGATTCCCCAGATAGGAGAACCACGCATGAACATGCAACAGATGATGAAGCAGGCGCAGAAGATGCAGAAGCAGCTCGCGCAGGCGCAGGACAAGCTGGGCGAGACGGAGGTATCCGCCTCCGCGGGCGGCGGAATGGTGAAGGTCACCGGCACGGCCGACGGCCACATCACTGGCATCAAGCTCGACCCGGAGGCGCTCGACCCGGAGGACGTGGAGATGCTGGAGGACAGCATCCTCGCGGCCGTCAACGAGTGCCTGGAGAGCGGCCAGAACGTGGCAAACCAGCAGATGAGCGCCATCACCGGCGGCATGAACATCCCGGGGATGTTCTAGTGGCTCAGACTCTGGAGTGGTCGTCGGCGGCTGGCGCGCAGGTGCCGGCGGACGACCGCGCGCTGCAGCGCCTGCTGGACGAGCTGGGTCGCCTGCCCGGCATAGGGCCCAAGTCCGCCCAGCGCATCGCGTACTACCTGCTCGAGGCCGATGACGAGACGGCGCGCCGCCTGGCCAACGCGATCCTGCAGGTAAAGCAGCAGGTGCACTTCTGCCCCATCTGCTTCAACTACGCCACGCGCGAGCACTGCGACATCTGCGACGACCCCACGCGCGACCGCAGCACGATCTGCGTGGTGTCAGAGCCGCGCGACGTGACGGCGATCGAGCGGACCGGCAGCTACCGCGGGCTCTACCACGTGCTGGGCGGCGTGATATCGCCCATGGACAAGGTGGGTCCGGAGCAGCTGCACGTGCGCGAGCTGCTCAAGCGCCTTGCCGACGGAGAAGTGCACGAGGTCATCCTCGCCACCAACCCGGACGTGGAGGGCGAGACCACGGCCACGTACCTGAGCCGGATCATCCGGCCGCTGGGCGTGGAGGTCACGCGCCTGGCGAGCGGCCTGCCCGTGGGCGGCGACCTGGAGTACGCGGACGAGGTCACCCTTGGCCGCGCGATTGAGGCCAGAAGGGCCCTCTAGCCAACGTTGACGGGCCTGGCCCCGCAGATTAGTGCAAGAATCACGGCAGACACCAGACAGGGAGGTCTGACACATGAGCCAAAGCGCAAACGACTCCTACACGTCGCGCCACGCCCGCCATGCGGCAAGCGGCGCGGGCGGGGTGCGCGTGCCGAGGGGGACGGGCCGCCCTGCCGGTGGCACGCACTTTGCGGGATCGACCACCAACCGATACAAGAACTACTCCGTGGGCCGCGACTACGACACGGACGGCATGGCCGAGCAGGCCGCGCCGCGCCCCGTGCTCGACCCGGCGGCCACCGGATCCTTCCAGCGGATCGACGCGAGCATGGGCGCCAAGGTGGAGAACCGCACCAACGTGGAGCAGCTCTCCGCGGACAACACGTCGTCCTGGCGGCGCAGCGGCTACGGCAGCGAGATGCGAATCTCCGACGCCTACCGCCCGCAGACGCGCAGCCACGAGACCAAGACGCACACCAGCCGCAAGTTTGTGGCGATTGTGACGGTGCTGATCGTGGTGGTGATCGCGTGCGGCGCCTACCTGGCGCACCTGGTCCTCACGAGCAAGCCGACCACGACCACCAAGACCACGCAGGTGGAGAAGGTCGTGGCGGACGTGGACGCGACCATCAGCTATCGCAAGGTCGCCTACTCGCTGTCGCAGCAGGCTGACGGCTCGTACGCGATCGTGAGCACGGGCGAGAAGAGCAGCAGCCTCACGGTGCTCAGCTCCCTCAGCGGCACCCCCAAGAAGTTCGTGCTGTACAAGGGCACGATCCTGGTGCCGGAGAACCTCGAGGGCGGCTGGGACGTTATGGCCTACACCATCGGCACGGGCCAGCCCGCGTCGCAGGTCGTGGGCACGGACGGCAAGGCCGTCACGGGCACGGGCACGATCAAGTCCGTCAAGCTCAGCGGATCCAACCTCGCGATCAAGGACAGCAAGGGCAAGACGACCAAGATCTCGCTCGCGAGCACGGCCAACTCGATCTCGCAGGGGTCGTCCGCGTCGGACAGCTCGAGCTCAAGCTCTGGCAGCACCACGTCTGGCAGCACGTCCACGGGCGAGTAGGCGCGTTCTTCTCGCCCGGCACTTGTGGGCAAGTGGTGGAGAAGAACTTTCTTAAATTTGTTCTGGACAAAGCCGCTTGGTTGCATGTAATATAGCTTTCGCACTGATGCACGGGGTGTTAGCTCAGCTGGTTAGAGCGCCGGCCTGTCACGTCGGAGGTCGCGGGTTCAAGTCCCGCACATCCCGCCATTTATGTACTCAGGGCTTCGGGGAACCGGGCCCTTTTTTCTTGCTTCACAGCAAGGGGTGTTAGCTCAGCTGGTTAGAGCGCCGGCCTGTCACGTCGGAGGTCGCGGGTTCAAGTCCCGCACATCCCGCCATCAACGGTTCTGGGACCCTGGCACGCGCCGGGGTCCCTTTTTTGTGCGCGGGGCGGGTATCCGTCCCGGGTGGCACGTCCCGCGCGACGGCCCCGTGCCAATGGGATACAATGCCTAAATGCTGTCAATGTGATAGCTTTACTGCTGATACGGGAAGAGACGGATCGATGGACATCTCCAGGAAGACAGACTACGCGCTGCGCATGCTTGCGGAGCTCGTCCGGTCGGACGACGTGGTGTCCGTTCGCGCGGCGGCCGAGAAGAACGGCGTTCCGTACTCGTTTGCCCGCTCCATCCAGCACGACCTTGTGTCGGCCGGCCTCATAGAGAGCAGCCGCGGCGCGCACGGCGGCATGCGCCTGTGCGTGGACCCGCATGACGTGACGATGCGCCAGGTGATCGAGGCGATCCAGGGGCCCGTGTACGTGTCGACCTGCGGGACGGCCGGCCCGGACGGCGAGCCGTGCCCCTTTAGGCCGGAGTGCCACTTCAACCCCGTGTGGTGCGAGGCAGAGCGCATCCTGGCGCGCTACTTCGATTCCGTCACGCTCTACCAGGTGGTGTGCGAGCACCAGCACCCCATGCTCACGGATGGCAGCGGCTTTGAGCTGACCGGCCCCACGCCCCGCGTGCCCGACGTTCCCAGCGCAAGGTAGACGCATGCCAGGCGCAAGCGGAGCGTCGCGCGGCGCCGCCGGGGACGCGTCCGCGCTGCCGGAGGGCTTTAGGGCCAAGGTGCTCGACCGCGGCCGCGAGCTGTATCGCGATCTGCCGTGGAGAAGGACGCGCGATCCCTACCGCATCTGGATATCTGAGGTGATGCTCCAGCAGACGCAGGTCAGCCGCGTGGACGGCCAGTGGCAGCGTTGGTGCGAGCGCTTTCCCAGCGTGGACGCGCTGGCCGCGGCGGCCCCGGCGGACGTGCTGGAGGAGTGGCAGGGCCTGGGCTACAACCGCCGTGCCCTGGCGCTGTGGCGTGCGGCCGGCATCGTGAGCGCCGCGGGCGGCGCCATGCCGCGCGAGCAGGCGGACCTCGTGGCGCTGCCGGGCGTGGGCCCGGCCACGGCGGCGGGCATCCGCGCCTTTGCGTACGACCTGCCGGGCGTCTATCTGGAGACCAACGTGCGCTCCGTCTTCCTGCACGAGGTCTTTCCGGGTCGCGAGGGCGTGGGCGACCGCGAGCTGGTGCCGCTGGTGGCGGCCGCCTGCCCGCCGGACGCAAGCGACCCGCAGGATGACCCGAGGACGTGGTACTACGCCCTTCTCGACTATGGCGCGTACCTAAAGAAAACCGTGCCAAACCCGTCGCGGCGCTCGAAGGCGCACGCGCGACAGTCGCGCTTTGAGGGCTCGCACCGCCAGAAGCGCGCGGAGCTCGTGCGGCTGCTGCTGGACCACCGCGCGGACAAGCCGCACGGTGTCGACATTGCGACACTTGTCGACGAGATGTGTAGAACGGAGCTCGAGGCGGGTAGAAATAGACTGTCTGCCCGCCAGGTGACTGGACTGCTTGAGGAGCTCGAGTCAGAGGGCTTCTGCCACAAGATAGGTGGCAATTGGAGCGCCTGAGCCGTACAATGTGGGTGACACGGTTGGAAGAGCGGACGGGCGTCGGGCCTGTCCAGTTCGGAGAGGAGAACGTGCATGGCAGTCGATTTTGAGAACTCCCAGACCAAGAAGAACCTCGAGGCGGCGTTTGCCGGCGAGTCCCAGGCCACGAACAAGTACGCGTTCTACGCGAGCAAGGCCAAGAAGGAGGGCTACGTTCAGATCTCGAACATCTTCACGGAGACCTCTAGCAACGAGCGCGAGCACGCGAAGCTCTGGTTCAAGTACCTGCACGACGGCGACGTGCCCGACACCCTGACCAACCTCAAGGATGCCGCCGCGGGCGAGCACTACGAGTGGACCGACATGTACAAGGGCTTTGCCGAGACCGCTGACGAGGAGGGCTTCAAGGAGCTGGCCGCCAAGTTCCGCCTGGTGGGCGACGTGGAGAAGCACCACGAGGAGCGCTACAACAAGCTGGCCGAGAACGTCGCGAACGGCCACGTCTTCGAGCGCGAGGGCGTCAAGGTCTGGAAGTGCCTGAACTGCGGCCACATCCACGTTGGCCCCACGGCCCCCAAGGTCTGCCCGGTCTGCAACCACCCGCAGAGCTACTTCGAGGAGCTGGCGGTCAACTACTAGTCGCCGGCAGGCAGCCGCAAGGGTTCGCGCGTAGCGAGCCCGCGACATAACGTCCCCCCAAGGGCGGTCCGCACGCATGGTCGTGCGGGCCGCCTTTTTGCGTGGGGGAGAAGAGCGTCGCCCGTTGCCGTCCACACGCTCCCACGGGCCAGGACAGCGTTTGTGCACGTCAGATTGGTTATCGATTTGGACGATAACCATTAAACGTATAGTTAAAGATAGTGTTTACCTGCGGAAACGCCGTTTTTCTCGCCCATGCGATATGAAAATCCTTGTGCTCGAAATGCCGTGCCCTATTATGTGTTCACAACGAAAGCGAGAACCAACGCACCGAACGGACGTGCCGAAGATGAAGATCAGATCAGACATACCAGCCAGGAGCAAAACGATGCTCTAGCCCGGGCTCAGAGAGCTGCCACAGAGCAGAGGGGTAACCGGGCGCACGACCAACGGAACGACGGAACAGATCATCAGAGCGGGCGAGAAGAGCCCGCACCAACGCATAAAGGAGACCACATCATGGCATTCGAACTCGACCCCAGCTTTGCAAAGGACCCCGAGAAGCACTTCAACACCCTGCAGGTACACGCCGGCTGGTCGCCCGACCCCACCACCGGCTCCGCGGCGCTCCCCATCTACGCGTCCGCCGCGTTCCAGTTTGACGACGCCGCCGACGGCGCTGCCAAGTTCGCCCTCACCAAGCCGGGCAACGTCTACGGCCGCCTGACCAACACCACCACCGACGCCGTCGCGGCCCGCGTCGCCGCGGTCGAGGGTGGCACCGGCGCCGTGGCCGTCGCATCCGGCCACGCGGCGGAGATCCTGGCGCTCACCAACCTCGTCGGCGCCGGTGACGAGATCGTCGCCTCCGACTCGCTGTACGGCGGCACGTGGAACATCTTCCTGCACACCCTGGGCGACCTGGGCGTCAAGACCACCTTTGTTGAGAACAACGACATCGATGGCTTCGTCAAGGCCACGACCCCCAAGACCAAGCTCTGGTACGTCGAGACCATCGGCAACCCGCTGGTCGACGTCGCGGACGTTCCCGCCATCGTCGAGGCTGCCAACTCCCTGCCGAGCCCCGTGCCCGTCTTTGTTGACAACACCTTCGCCACGCCGTACATCTACCGTCCGGCCGAGGACGGCGCGGCGGTCGTGATCGAGTCCCTCACCAAGTGGATCGGCGGCCACGGCGCGACCCTGGGCGGCGCCGTCGTCGACACGGGCAAGTTCGACTGGAAGCAGGACCCCGACAAGTGGAGCACGCTTGCCAAGCCCGACCCCTCCTACCACGGCATCGTCTTCGCGGACGCGGCCCCCGCGGCGCCGTTCGCAACCCGCGTCCTCGCCAACAAGCTGCGTGACTTTGGCCCCACGCTGTCCCCGTACGCGGCGCAGCTCATCGGCCTCGGCCTCGAGGACCTGTCCCTGCGCGTCCAGCGCCACTCCGACAACGCCCTCGCCGTCGCCAAGTGGCTCAAGGAGAACCCCAAGGTCACGTGGGTGCGCTACTCCGGCCTTGAGGACGACCCGAGCCACGAGACCGCCACGCGCCTCTTCAAGCACGGCTTTGGCGGCGCGCTGGTCTTTGGCGTCAAGGGCGGTCGCGAGGCTGGCCTCAACGTCGTCAACAACGTGAAGCTCTTCACGCACCTCGCCAACGTGGGCGACGCCAAGTCCCTCATCATCCACCCCGCCTCCACCACGCACTCCCAGCTCACCAAGGAGCAGCTCGAGGCCGCTCACCTCTCCGAGGACCTCATCCGCCTCTCCGTTGGCATCGAGGATGTGGACGACATCATCGCCGACCTCGACCAGGCCATCTCCAAGGCATAGCGGCGTCCGCGGCACGGCCGCAGGCACACGCTAGTGAGAAGAGCGCCCCGTCACGCCCGCAGCTCCTGCGGCGCGTGGTGGGGCGCTTCTGTTGCGGCTCCCTGCCGTGGGGGCACGTTCTTCTCGCCCGCGCGACCTTGCGCCTGTCTGCCGACGGGCCTGCCGAGAAGGGCTAGGCGTCCTTCTTACCCGTGCCGTTGTGGGCAGCGTCAAAGGCCTTGGCCCTGGCGGCCATCTGCCGCCTGACCTCCGGGTCGCGCGGGTGCAGGCGCACGAACTCCGCGAAGCCCTCCACGGACCAGTCGTGCCAGTCGGTGGTGTCTCCCAGGTTCACAAAGATGCAGGTGGGGACCTCGCCCAGCGCTAGGTTCTTGCGGATGCACGCGTCGCAGCCAAAGTTGCCCTTGGCCAGGTTCGCCGGGTTGTTGGGGTTGCACGGGCACTTGAGGTCGTCGCAGGTGCAGAAGTGCCTTCCGCCGTCAGCCATGACTACCTTCCCTCTGTCTTGCGGGCAGCGGCCTTGCCGGCTGCCTTCGCCTGCGTGCCGGACTTCGCCTTGGAGCCCGACTTCCTTGCGTTTGGCTTGCCGTTCGCCTTGAAGGCCGAGGGGCAGATGTCCACGCACGGGCACGCGTCGCACTTGGGCCGCTGCGCCGTGCAGGTGTCGCGGCCAAAGTGGATCCACTCCTCGTTGACGTAGGTCCAGAGGTCGCTTGGGATCAGGTCAAGCAGGTCCTTCTCCGCTGCCGCGGGCGTGCTCGCGCGCGTGAGGCCCAGGCGCGTGGCGATGCGGAACACGTGCGTGTCCACCGCGATGCCCTCGCAGATGCCAAACGCCTTGTTGAGCACGATGTTCGCGGTCTTGCGGCCCACGCCCGGCAGCCGGCAGAGCTCCTCCATGGTGTGCGGGACCTCGCCGCCAAAGTCGCTCATGATCATGCGCGAGGCCTCCACGCAGTGCGCCGCCTTGGCGCGCCAGAAGCCGATGCTGTGGATGACCTCGCCCACCTCGGCCGGGTCGGCCTGGGCCATGGCCTCGGGCGTGGGCCAGCGGCGAAAGAGCTCCGGCGTCACGCGGTTGACGCCGGCGTCCGTGGTCTGGGCCGAGAGCATCACGCAGATCGTGAGCGTGAAGGGGTCGTGGTAGTCGAGCGCGCTCTGCACGCCCGGGTAGCGCTCGTGCATGCGCCGGCAGAACTCCACCGCGCGCTCCCTGCGGCTTGCCTTCGACTCGCGTGGCATGTCCTTCTCGCCCCCGTCCTTGGTGCCCCCATGTTGGTGGTTCATGATACCCGCTTTTGCGCGGGGCATACGCGATGTCGCGCACGGCCCGTTTGCCACCGTGCGCAAACTAGTGTCCATAACCACTTGTTGGATTTTATAGAATGTGTAGTTACGGTGGACGCGGGCAACCGGTGCCACCCCAAAGCAGCTGGGCACAAGTCGGAGGATGGTTTCATGAGCGCACCCATTGCAAACTACCTGCTAACCAACGATGACCTGTACCTCATGGGCAAAGGCGAGTGGTTCCGCAGCTACGAGAAGCTCGGCGCACATCCCTGCAACAAGGACGGGGTCGAGGGCTACTGGTTTGCCGTGTGGGCGCCCGACGTCAAGGGCGTCAGCGTCATAGGCGACTTCAACGACTGGGAGCTGGACGCCACGCCGCTTACGTGCACGCCCACCAACGGCGTGTGGTACGGCTTTGCCCCCGGCGCGGAGGAGGGCCAGCTCTACAAGTACGTGATAGAGACCGCCAAGGGCGACCTGCTGTACAAGGCGGACCCGTACGCGTTCTACGCGGAGTGCCCCCCGGGAACGGCCTCGCGCCTGACGGACCCCTCTGGCTACGAGTGGCAGGACCAGAAGTACCTGGCCGCGCGCTCGCAGCAGAACTTCTTCAAGCGTCCGCTCAACATCTTCGAGTGCCACCTGGGCAGTTGGAAGCGCCACCCGGACGGCCTGGCCGGCAACGGCGACCCTGACTCCGAGGACCACAGCGGCAGCTACCTTACCTACGACGAGCTGTCGGACGAGCTGGTCGGCTACGTGAAGGAGATGGGCTACTCGCACATCGAGGTGCTGCCCGTGATGGAGCACCCGTTTGACGGCTCCTGGGGCTACCAGGTGACGGGCTACTACGCGCCCACGAGCCGCTACGGCAACCCAAGGCAGTTCAAGCACTTTGTGGACGCCTGCCACCAGGCGGGCATCGGCGTGATCCTGGATTGGGTGCCCGGCGGCTTCTGCCGCGACGAGCACGGCCTGGTGCACTTCAACGGCAACAAGCTGTACGAGAAGGAGGAGCACCCCAACTGGGGCACGTTCAAGTTCGACTTCACCAAGAACGAGGTCCGCAACTTCCTCACGTCCAACCTGCTGTACTGGGTGGGGGAGTACCACGCCGACGGCATCCGCATGGACGGCGTCACGTCCATGCTGTACCTCAACTTTGGCGTGGACGACCCCAGCCAGAAGAAGTTCAACTCCCGCGGGACCGAGGAGGACGACGCCTCCATCGAGTTCATCCGCAACTGCAACGACACGGTGGCCAAGTACTACCCCGACGTGATGATGATCGCGGAGGAGTCCACGGCGTGGCCGCTCGTCACGTACCCCACGTCCGACGGCGGCCTGGGGTTCCACTTCAAGTGGGACATGGGCTGGATGAACGACACGCTGCACTACATGCAGACCGACTTCCCGTACCGCCCCGGCAACCACAAGCTGCTGACCTTCTCCACCATGTACCAGTTCAACGAGAACTTCATCCTGCCGCTCAGCCACGACGAGGTCGTGCACGGCAAGTGCTCGCTCATCACCCGCATGCCGGGCGACTACTGGCGGCAGTTCGCGGGCATGCGCGCGCTCGCGCTGTACCAGATGACGCACGCTGGCGGCAAGCTCAACTTCATGGGCAACGAGATCGCTCAGTTCATCGAGTGGCGCTACTACGAGGGCATCCAGTACTTCCTCACGGACGAGTACGAGAGCCACGCACACCAGCAGCACTACGTGAGCTGCCTCAACCGGTTCTACAACGAGCACCCGGCCCTGTGGCAGGACTCCTACTCGCCCACGGGCTTCGACTGGATCGACGCTGACAACGCCGACCAGTGCATCATCTCGTTTGTGCGCCACTCCGACGACGAGAAGGACGACCTCGTCATCCTGATCAACTTCGAGGTGAACCCCCACGAGGAGTTCCGCATCGGCGTGCCCAAGCCGGGCATCTACGAGGAGGTCTTCAACTCCGACGACGAGGAGTTCGGCGGCTCGGGCGTCACCAACAAGGGCGTCAAGTTCGTCACCGTGGACGAGCCCTGGAACCGCCAGGAGCAGTCCATCGAGCTCCGCGTGCCGCCGCTGGCCGGCCTCATCCTGCGCTACGTGGGGCCGCTCCCCAAGCGCCGCACGCGCAAGCCGCGCGCAAAGGCCGCGCCCGCCAAGGCGGCGGAGAAGGACGAGGCCACGACCTCGGCAAAGGCTCCCGCAAGCAAGGCAAAGGCACCCGCGAGCAAGGCATCGGCCGTAAAGCCTGCCAAGACCACGGTAAAGACTGGGGCAAAAAAGCCCGTTTCCGGGAAGACTGCCTCCGCAAAAACTGGTACCACTAAAGGTACCGGGAAGGCGTAGGTGACCCCCGGCCCGTCTTTCGTGCGGCCAGGGAGGAGCGAGGCCCTTTCGGAGAGGGGTGGAGCCGCGCGAGCGGCAAAGCCAAAGCGGCGTTCTAAGGAATGACATGACAGCAGCAGAGAACATGCCAAAAATCTTCAAGGACAAGGACGACTTCATCGAGCAGTACCGCGGCGCGTGCGAGCGCGAGTTCTCCAAGTCCTACGAGGAGCTTGGCGACCAGGAGCGCTACTTCGCCCTAGCGAGCCTCATAGCCGACAAGGCCAAGAGCATGCGCGGCGACACGCTCAAGCGCGTACAGGACGAGGGCGAGAAGACCGTGTACTACTTCTCCATCGAGTTCCTGCTCGGGCCCCTGCTTGACAACTACGTCCTCAACTTTGGCTGCCGCGACATCGTGAAGGCTGGCTGCAAGGAGCTGGGCACCCCGCTCGACGAGCTCGAGAAGTGCGAGAGCGACCCCGGCCTCGGCAACGGCGGCCTCGGCCGTCTTGCCGCGTGCTTCCTGGACTCCATGGCGGCCCTGGGCATCAACGGCAACGGCAACGGCATGCGCTACCGCTACGGCCTCTTCAATCAGGCCATCGAGGGCGGTCGCCAGGTCGAGAAGATGGACAACTGGCTTGAGCACGGCTTCCCCTGGGAGACGCGCCGCAACGAGAGCTCGGTCCTCATCCGCTTTGGCGGCCAGGTGGTCCGCCACGAGGAGAACGGCCGCTACTGGTTCACGCAGGAGGGCGGCGAGCTCGTCAAGGCCGTCCCGTACGACGTGCCCATCGTGGGCTACGGCGGAAAGCAGGTCAACAACCTGAGGCTCTGGAGCGCCGAGCCCGCGGAGGAGAACTTCGACCTGGACGCCTTCAACCAGGGCGACTACGCCAAGGCCATGAAGTTCCGTGCGGACGTCGAGGCAATCTCGACGATCCTGTACCCCAACGACGCCGGCGAGCACGGCCGTCTGCTCAGGCTCAAGCAGGAGTACCTCTTCGTCTCCGCCGGCCTGCAGACCGTCCTGCGCGCGTACGAGAAGGAGTACGGTGACGACAACTGGGAGGACCTCGGCAAGCACGTCTCCATCCACACCAACGACACGCACCCCGCCATGTGCGGCCCCGAGCTCATGAAGCTCCTGGTGGACGAGCACGGCGTGGACTTCGACCTCGCGTTCAAGATCGCCAGGGAGACCATCTCCTACACCAACCACACGATCATGCCCGAGGCGCTCGAGAAGTGGCCCATCAACACGTTCCGCGCCCTTCTCCCCCGCACGTACATGTTCATCGAGGAGATCGACCGCCGCTATCGCGAGAGCTTCCCCCACACCGACCCCAACTGGCAGGAGGAGTTCAAGAACACCGCCATCCTCTGGGACGGACAGATCCGCATGGCGAACCTCTCGGTCATCTTCGCGCACTCCGTCAACGGCGTGTCCGCGCTGCACACGGGGATCCTCGAGGCCAGCACGCTGCATGACTTCTACAAGCTGACGCCCGAGAAGTTCAACAACAAGACCAACGGCATCTCGCACCGCCGCTTCCTGGGCAACGCGAACCCCAAGTACGCGAAGCTCATCTGCGACGTGATCGGCGAGGGCTGGCTGGGCGACGCCAACGAGCTTGCCAGGCTCGAGGACTACAAGGACGACCCGTCGTTCCTGGATTCGTTCGAGAAGGCCAAGGAGTGGGACAAGCAGCGCCTTGCCGACTACATCAAGGAGACCACCGGCACCGAGCTCGACACCAGCATGGTGTTCGACGTGCAGGTCAAGCGCTTCCACGCATACAAGCGCCAGCTGCTCAACGTCTTCAAGATCATGGACATCTACAACAGGCTGCTGGACGACCCCAACTACAAGCCGCGTCCGACCGCATTCATCTTCTCGGGCAAGGCCGCGCAGAGCTACACCTTCGCCAAGGAGGTCATCCGCCTGATCAACTCCGTGGCGGACGTGATCAACAACGACAAGCGCGTGAACGACGTCATCCGCGTCGCCTTCGTGCCCAACTTCGCCGTGTCGAGCGCGCAGCTCATCTACCCGGCGGCCGAGATCTCCGAGCAGATCTCGTGGGCGGGCTCCGAGGCGTCCGGCACCTCGAACATGAAGCTCATGATGAACGGCGCCATCACGCTCGGCACCTACGACGGCGCCAACGTCGAGATCGCCAAGCTCGTGGGCGAGGACAACATCAAGATCTTCGGCCTGCGCACCGAGGAGGTCGACGCCCTGCGCGCGAGCGGCAACTACTGGGCCTTCGACCTGCTGAAGAAGGACCCGGACCGTCTGGGCCGCATCGTGAACCAGCTCAAGGACGGCACCTTCGCGCACCTGTCCGGCAACTTCGACAGCATCTACGACGAGCTGATGGTCGGCAACGACCACGACCTCGTCCTGAAGGACTTCTACTCGTACGTCCAGGCGTGGGAGGAGCTGACCCAGGCCTACGGAGACCGCACCGCCTGGAACCGCGCGGCCATCCACAACACGGCCAGGTCGGGATATTTCTCCAGCGACCGAACCATTCGCGAATATGCCCACGACATTTGGCATATTGATTAGGTGTAGGAGGTTTCGAAGCCAACGCTTCGGAGGGAGTAATAGGGCTCGAAAGGGGAGTACCAAATGAGCAAGAGGGAATGCATCGCAATGCTTCTTGCCGGCGGGCAGGGCAGCAGGCTCGGCGTGCTGACAAAGAGCGTCGCCAAGCCGGCCGTCTCGTTCGGCGGCAAGTACCGCATCATCGACTTCGCGCTTTCCAACTGCGCGAACTCGGGGATCGACACGGTGGGCGTCCTCACGCAGTACAGGCCGTACCTGCTGCACAACTACCTGGGATCCGGAAGCGCCTGGAACCTCGACGAGAGCGACGGCGGCCTCTTCATCCTTCCGCCGTACGCCACGCAGACGGGCGGCGCCTGGTACGCCGGCACGGCAGACGCCGTGACGCAGAACCTCGGCTTCATCAAGCAGAACGACCCCGAGTACGTCCTCATCCTCTCCGGTGACCAGCTCTACAGCATGGACTACCAGAAGATGCTCGACAACCACAAGCGCCACAACGCCGACCTCACCATCGCGGTCATGCCCGTGCCCTGGGAGGAGGCGTCCCGCTTCGGCATCCTGACGACCGACGAGGACGAGAAGATCCTCAAGTTCACGGAGAAGCCCAACAAGCCCGACTCGAACCTCGCGTCCATGGGCATCTACATCTTCAACGCCGACCTGCTGGTCAAGACGCTGGAGGAGGACGCCGTCGACCAGACGTCCGAGCACGACTTCGGCAAGAACATCATCCCGAAGCTCCTCGACGCCGGCAAGCGCCTCTACACCTACGAGTTCAACGGCTTCTGGCGTGACGTCGGCACCATCGCCAGCTACCACGAGACGAGCATGGACCTGCTGGGCACCAAGCCCGACTTCGACCTGTACGACGCTGAGGCCCCCATCATGAGCAACGCCGGCGCAATGCCGCCTGCCTATGTTGGCCCCGACGCCACCGTCGACGACTGCCTGGTCGGCAACGGCAGCAGCATCTACGGCAAGGCCGTCCACTCGATCATCTCCACGGGCGCCGTCGTGGGCGAGCGCGCCATCGTGCAGGACTCCGTCCTTCTCCCCGGCGCAGAGGTCAAGCCGGGTGCACACGTCGTGCGTGCCATCCTGGGCGAGAACTCCGTCGTCGAGGACAACGTGATCCTCGGAAGCGTCGACCAGACTAAGGACACCGCCGTCATCGGAAATGACGTAGTCGTTGGAAAGGGGGAGGAGTAGAGATGGAGAAGCTCCTTGGCGTCATCACGGCTAACTACTCCACGAAGTACCCGAGCGTCCTCTCCGAGGCACGCCCTGCCGCGTCCGTCCCGTTCCTCGGACGCTATCGCGTCGTCGACTTTGCCCTCTCCAACATGGTGAACGCGGGCATCAAGACCGTCGGCACGATCATGCCGTACAACTACCGCTCGCTGATCGACCACATCGGCTCCGGCCGTGACTGGGACCTCAACCGCAAGAAGGGTGGCCTGTTCATCCTGCCGGGTTCCGCCTTTGGCACCTCCCGCACGGGCTCGCGCTTCCTGCTCCGCGACCTCGAGTACAACAAGGTCTTCCTCAAGCGCAGCGAGGCCGAGTACGTGGTCCTGTCCTCCGCGAGCTTCGTCTACAACATGGACCTCACCAAACTGATCGACGCCCACGCCGAGTCCGGCGCGGACATCACGGTCCTGACGCAGGCCGCCAAGGCCAAGGACGTCGACGTCACCGGCTTCAAGGTCGACGGCACCCGCGTCCACGGCGTCAAGCACGGCGTCGAGTTTGGCGACGTCGCGTTCCTCGACTGCTTCGTCATCGGCCGCGAGTTCCTGCTCCAGCTGCTCGACTGGTACGAGCAGACCGACTACCTCGACCTCTTCGAGGCCATGGCCGCCGACTACGAGCGCGTGAACGTCCAGGTCTACGACTACGAGGGCTACGTCGCCCCGATCTTCAACAAGGACACGTACTTCAAGTCCAACATGGACATGCTCGACCCCAAGATCACGGCCGAGCTGTTCCCCGCGGACCGCAGGATTAGGACGAAGGCGCACGACAACGCCCCCGCCAAGTTCGAGACCGGCTCCCGCGTGAGCAACGCCCGCGTCTCGGGTGGCTGCCGCATCAAGGGCACCGTCTCCAACTCCGTCCTCGGCCGCAACGTGATTGTCGAGACCGGCGCCGTCGTGAGCAACGCTATCGTGATGCAGTCCTGCGTCATCAAGACCGGCGCACGCGTTGAGAACGCCATCGTCGACCGCAACAACGTCGTACCCGCGGGGACCGAGCTCAGGGGTACCCCCGAGTCCCTGCTCATTAAGGAAAAGGCTACGGATTAGCCTAGCCGGATGAGGACTTTGCGATGAGTGACCAGGCAACACGCAAAATCAAGGTCCTGTTCGCCGCCACGGAGGCCGTCCCGTTCGTCAAGACGGGCGGCCTGGGCGACGTCGTCGGATCGCTCCCGCGCTCGCTCAACGCCGCGGGCGCGGAGTGCTCCGTCATTCTCCCCAAGTACGCCAGCATCCCGCAGGAGTACCAGGACCAGATGACCCACATCGCGGACTTCTACGTGCCGCTGGCGTGGCGCAGCGTCTACTGCGGCGTGGAGAAGCTCACCTACGACGGCGTGGACTTCTACTTCGTCGACAACGAGGCGTACTTCAAGCGTGACGGCATCTACGGCTACTACGACGACGGCGAGCGCTTCGCCTTCTTCTCGAAGGCGATCTGCGAGGCCATCGAGAAGCTGCCGGAGCTGCAGTGCGACGTGCTGCAGTGCAACGACTGGCAGACGGCGCTCGCGACGGTCTTCCTGCGCGAGTTCTACCAGGCCTCCGAGGCGTGCCGCCACGTGAAGACGATCTTCACGGTACACAACGTCAAGTTCCAGGGCCAGTACAACGACAAGGTCCTGGAGGACGTCCTGGGCCTGGCGGACAACCCCACGGCGGCGAGCCAGCTCTACAGCGGCTACAACACCGTGAACTTCATGAAGGGCGCGCTCTGCTACGCGGACCTCATCACCACGGTGAGCCCGAGCTACGCCAACGAGCTACAGATGCCGTTCTACGGCGATGGTCTGGACGGCATCTTCCGCAGGCGCGCCTCGCAGCTGCGCGGCATCCTCAACGGAATCGACGTCAAGCTCTGGAACCCCGCCACCGACCCGATGATCCCCGTCGACTACGACGAGAACAGCCTGGACAAGAAGGCCGAGGACAAGGCCGCCCTCCAGCGCGAGCTCGGCCTCAAGGAGGACCCGACGCGCCCGCTCATCGTCATGATCGGCCGCCTCACCAACCAGAAGGGCCTCGGCCTCGTCCGCTACGCCATGAACCACCTGATGGAGCGCGGCACCCAGGTCGCCATCCTGGGCACGGGCGACAAGGACCAGGAGGACGCGTTCAAGTACTTCGACTGGACGTACGGCGACCAGATGGTCGCGCGCATCGCCTTCGACAACGCGCTCAGCCACCGCATGTACGCCGGCGGCGACATCCTGCTCATGCCGTCGGAGTTCGAGCCCTGCGGCCTCTCCCAGATGATCGCCATGCGCTACGGCACGCTTCCCGTCGTGCGCGAGACCGGTGGCCTGCAGGACAGCGTCGTCCCGTACAACAAGTACACGGGCGAGGGCACCGGCTTCCGCTTCACCAACATGAACGCGGACGAGATGGCCAATTGCATACTTGACGCCTGCGAAGTGTTCTGGACGGATAAGGACGCTTGGATTAAGCTACAAAGGCAGGCTATGGAAACCGACTTCAGCTGGAACCGGGCGGCGGAGACCTACATGGACATCTACCACTCGCTGCACCCAGAGATCGGTCGTTAGTAACAGAAGAGGGTGTGGCTTTGAGGGCTAGGCATATTACCTCAGACAGCCAGTACAGAAACCCATTCGGCGCCGTCCAGGCGGGCGGCGCCGTTTCTGTATGGATAGACGTCTGGGACGAGCCGTCCGCCACGGCGCGGCTCCGCATCTGGGTTGACGGCAAGGGCGAGAAGATCCTCGACATGGAGCGCGTGGCCCTTTCGGAGGAGGAGGCCTCCCGCTTCGGCAGCGACGTCCCCGTCCGCTTCGGCGTCACGTTCACGCCCGAGGAGCCCGAGGTCATCTGGTACTCGTTCCAGATCGTCGCGGCCGACGGCGCGGTCTGGCGCTACGGCGCCGCGCGCGACCACGGCTGCGGCGAGGGCGCCTTCGCCTACGGCGAGCCCCCCTCGTTCCAGATCACCGTGTACAAGGACGAGCGCAAGCAGCAGCCCGACTGGTATAGGAACGGCATCGTCTACCAGATCTTCCCCGACCGCTTCTTCCGCGGCAGGGGATGGGAGAAGAACGTGGCCGCCTCGCTCGACAAGCCGCGCCGTGGGCCCGGCCGTCGTCTGGTCGAGGACTGGTACGCCTACCCGCACTACGACAAGACGCCCCAGGGCCGCATGGCCAACTGGGACTTCTACGGCGGCACGCTCGAGGGCGTGCGCGAGAAGCTGCCCTACCTCGAGGCGCTCGGCATCACAGTCATCTACCTCAACCCGATCTTCGAGGCCGCGTCCAACCACCGCTATGACACGGCGGACTACCTCAGGATCGACCCGATGCTCGGCATGGAGGATGACTTCAGGGCCCTCTGCAAGGACGCCGCCTCCCGCGGCATCTCCATCATCCTCGACGGCGTCTTCAACCACGTCGGCGCGGACTCCCGCTACTTCAACAAGTACGGCAACTACGGTCCCGAGGGCGCGGCGCAGCCCACGCCCTCCAAGTACGACTCGTGGTTCACGTTCCGCGACGACGGCAGCTACTGCAGCTGGTGGGGCGTGGACGACCTCCCCGCCGTCAACGAGGACAGCCCCGACTTCCGTGAGCTCATCTGCGGTCACGACGGCGTGATCCGCAAGTGGCTGCGCCTGGGCGCCCGCGGCTGGCGGCTCGACGTGGCGGACGAGCTCTCTGACGACTTCATATCGGAGATCAAGGCTGCCGCCCTGGCGGAGAAGCCCGACGCCGTGGTCATCGGCGAGGTCTGGGAGGACGCCACCTACAAGCTCGCGTACGGCAAGCTCAGGCACTACTTCTGGGGCTCGGAGCTCGACGGCACCATGAACTACCCCCTGCGCAAGGTGCTCCTGGAGTACCTCACCAACAGCGTGGGTGCGGACGAGGTCGTCCGCGTCACGGAGTCCCTCAAGGAGAACTACCCGCCCGCGGCCCTCGCGAGCGAGCTCAACCTGCTCTCCAGCCACGACCGCATCCGCATGCTCACGATCCTGGGCAACTCGCCGGAGCCTGATTCCCTGGGTGACGACCAGAAGTACCACTTCCGCCTCGACCGCGACCACCTCAACCTGGCCGTGAGCCGCCTCTGGGTCGCGGCGTTGCTGCAGATGACCCTGCCCGGCGTCCCCTCCGTCTACTACGGCGACGAGGCCGGGCTCGAGGGCTACGGCGACCCGTACAACCGCGCCGCCTTCCCCTGGGGCCGCGAGAACAGGGACTGCTTCAACATCTACCGCAACGCCATCGCGATCCGCAAGTCGCTGCCCGTCTTCACGGACGGCAGCTACAGGCCGTTCTCCATCGGGCGCGACGTCTTCGGCTTCTGGCGTGAGGACGCCAACTCCAAGGTCTGCGTCCTGGTCAACGCGAGCCTCGAGGCCCAGCACACGGTGGCCATCCCCACGGACGGCCTCCAGGTGGACGACGTGGTCTCCGGCAAGCCGCCCAAGGTCGAGGGCGACCAGGCCAGCGTCTTCCTGTGGCCGCTCGGCACGGCCGTGCTCAACATGCACAAGGCCCAGCGCCTGCAGAAGCCCATGGAGCGCGGTATGGGCGTGGTCTGCCACGTCACGTCGCTCCCCAACCGCGAGCGCCCCGGTCGCCCCGGCACGCTGGGCGACCCCGCCTACCGCTTCATCGACTACCTGCACAGGGGCGGACAGCGCTACTGGCAGGTCCTGCCCGTCAACCCCACGGACCACTTCGGCTCGCCGTACGCCGGCCTCTCGGCGTTCGCGGGCAACGTGTCGCTCATGTGGGGCTACGACGAGGAGGGCACGCACTTCTCCACGGACTTCGAGGGCACGCGCGAGTACCGCGACTTCCTGCAAAACAACGAGGAGTGGCTCATCCCGTACGCAACGTTTCGCGCCATAAAGCGCCAGGTGGGCGAGAAGCCCTGGCAGGTCTGGCCCAAGCGCTACCGCGAGTACACCCCGGAGCTGGCCCAGGCCAAGGAGCTGGCCGCGGACGTCCGCCGCGAGTGCGCCGTGCAGTTCGAGTTCATGCGCCAGTGGGGCGAGGTGCGCGCCTACGCCAATGCGCGCGGCATCAGGATCATCGGCGACATGCCCATGTACGTGAGCGCGGACTCGTCGGACGTGTGGGCGGAGCGCCGCTACTTCCGCGTGGACGAGGCCGGCTACCCCGCTTCGCAGGCGGGCTGCCCGCCCGACAGCTTCTCGGCCGACGGCCAG
This sequence comes from Coriobacteriaceae bacterium, assembly GCA_003862195.1. Taxonomy (GTDB): domain Bacteria; phylum Actinomycetota; class Coriobacteriia; order Coriobacteriales; family Atopobiaceae; genus Parafannyhessea. The sequence goes on from QOUO01000023.1 coordinate 25,062, forward strand.
CTGTGGGGCAACCCCACGTACCGCTGGGACGCGATGCGCGCGGACGGCTACCGCTGGTGGATGCGCCGCTTCAAGCGCGCGTTCGAGCTGTACGACTACGTGCGCTTGGACCACTTCCTGGGCTTCAGCAGCTACTACAGCATCCCCAACGGCAAGCTCGCCACGGAGGGCGCCTGGAACTTTGGCCCCGGCCTCGAGCTCTTCCGCCGCGCGTACCAGGAGTTTGGCCCGCTGCCCGTCGTGGCGGAGGACCTGGGCACCGTCACGCCGGCCGTGCGCGCGCTCGTTTCCGCCACGGGCTTCCCGGGCATGGACGTGGTCCAGTTCTACAACGACGACCCGGCCGTCAGCTACGTGCCCGCGCCGGACAAGATGGTCTACAGCTCCACGCACGACACCAACACGCTGCTGGGCTGGGTGCGCGAGCACTACGGCCTGACCGAGGCCAAGGGGGCACTCCCCGACGACATCAAGCGCCTGCGCGCGGAGGCCGTGGCCAAGGCGGACCGCGTGATGGAAAACTGCCTGGCCGCGCCTGCGGACGTGGCGATGGTCACCCTGCAGGACGTGATGCGCCTGGACGAGACCCAGCGCATGAACGTCCCCGGCACGGCAACGGGCAACTGGAGCTGGCGCGCGGACGAGCAGCAGCTTGAGGACTCGCAGCAGCACCTCCGCGATCTGGCGGAGAAGAGCGGCCGCATCTAGCCGAACGCGATCCCGCAAACCAACCTCCCCCGGGACGGCAGGCGCCAGCCCTGGGGGAGAAGAACACAAGAGCCAGGGGCGACTTCGTCCCTGGCTCTATATATATGTGCGTTGGTACCCAGATCCGCCGGTTCGGGCGGTCCGCCCCGCCCGTCGGCCACGCCCGTCCGCTACGCCCGGGTGCCCGCCAGCCCCTCGCCCGCGGTACCGGACATGATGGCGAGCAGCTCCTCGCGCACCTGCTTGGCGCGGCGCTCCGGCACGGGGATGGAGGTGCCGTCCGCCAGCAGGACCTCCTTGCGGGATATCTGCCGCACAAACGTGACGTTCACCGCGTAGCTGCGGTGGATGCGCACAAAGCTGTCAGGCATGCCCTCGAGCACGGAGGTGAGCGGCCGGCGGACCACAAAGTACTGGTCCCTGTGCTGGTGCACCACCGTGTACTGGTGGCGGCTCTCCAAGAAGGTGACGTCGCGCTCGCGCAGCACGTGCGTGTGGCCGTCCGTGTCGCGCAGGACAAACTGCCGGCTCTTGGGCTTGGCCGGTTTCTGGAGCTGGGCGAGCATGCCAATCTCGGCCTGCTCCACGGCCTGGATCTTGCGGATGGTGTCCGGCGTCATGGAGACGTGCAGGTGGACGAGCGCGTTTGCGTCCTGCGCGCACGTCCACACAAAGGTGGCCCGCACGCCGGCCGGCTCGTCGGGAGCGGCGGCAATGGTCCCCACCAGCAGGATCGTGGCGGAGCTCTCGCTCTGGTGGGTGCACTGGGCGTCCAGGATCGTGCAGCTCAGCCGGGGCGACACCTTGCGGGCACGGGCGCAGTAGACCTCGACCTGCGCCGCGGCACCGTCAAGCGGGTCGGTGATCGGGCTCACAAAGCTGAAGCTCGGCCCCACCTGCCCGAGGAATGCCTCGGCATCGCCCTCTCACAGGGTGGACATGAGCTCCTGCGAGCGATGGCACAAATCGAGAATCATCCTGCACGGCCCTCCTAGGCCAGCGTTCACGCAGGCAAGCCGATGCCAGACATCGGGCACCCACGCCCCAATCCCGTGGCCCTTCGACCACGATTCCTTCAGATAGCTGATTGCATGACCTCTAGTCTATGCGGGGGGGGGTCGCTCTCTGGACATGACGAGATGTCATTTGGACCAACGGCTGACCTGCGTATCTGAACGTTTCCTACTATGTCTGCAAGTAGATGTAATCCTGCGGAAGACTCCGAATGTTGCGCAACATTTCAGGAATCGGCGGCAGGAGACTACATGTATCTGAAAGCAGGAAGGGGCTAGGCGGACTGCCGGTCACACTCAGGCCAATCGGGGATGC
>QOUO01000024.1 GCA_003862195.1 Coriobacteriaceae bacterium
ATGCCGTCAAACGCGAGCACGGCGTCGCTCGTGAGCTGGAGCAGGCCCGCAAGCGTGCCGCTCACGCTCCTCTCGCCCAAGCCGTCCACCCTGCGAAACCCCAGGCTCGCGTTAGCCATGGCACCTCCAAACGATTCCGGTGCCACCTAGCATACCCGCTCCCGCGGACGCATTTCAATCGGCACGCGCAGGCGCGGCGCCACGGCGGCACCTCGGGCGCGGCGGACCGTACCTACTGCGTGATGCCCAGCTCCTCCGCGGGGATGCCCGTGAACCCGATGCTCGCGAGCTTGACGCGCACGGGGTCGCCCGTCACACGCACCACGTCCAGCACGCGGCCGCCCACGTTGGCGCTGTACACGTAGCCGATGTTGAGCTCCGCGCTCGCGAGCTTGTTGAGCGCAACGGCAAAGCCGCCGGGCACGTCCGGCACCTCAATCACGAGCACGTCGGATAGCTCGACCTGGAAGCCCTCCCCCGCAAGCACGCTCTTTCCCTCCAGCGGGCGGTCCACAAGCAGCCGCACGCAGCTGAAGTCGCTCGAGTCCGCCACCATGATGCCCAGGACCTGGATGTTGGCGGCGCCCAGCGCCCTGCTCACCCTGATGAGCATCCCCGGCTCGTTTGGAAGGAACACCGTCAGCTGCTTGATCATGGCGCACCACCATTCCCCTGGTCTGGCGCTTGTATTGAGAAGAGCGTACGCCTCGAGGGTTGCGCGTTTGTTATCTGAAAGTTAAGCGCGCGTCGCGGCTCGGTACAAAAAAGAGGCTCCCTTGCGGGAGCCTCTCAAAAGTTCGTGGTGTCGGAGGCGGGACTTGAACCCGCACGACCTTTTAGTCAGTCACTAGCACCTCAAGCTAGCGCGTCTGCCAATTCCGCCACTCCGACATGGCTTGGTGCGAGAGCAATACTAACACGAGCCGTTCGCGCGATGCAAGGACTATTTCCAAAAACTTTGGAGCGTCGCCTGCGTCGCGCAGCCGTTCTCATCGCCCGCACCGCGTCCCCTACTTCGTGCCGAGGTCCACCGAGGAGGTCTTGATGGGGTTCGGCTCGGCAAAGTGGCACGCGCAGAAGTGGCCGGGCGCCACCTCGCGCAGCTCGGGAACGTCCTTGGAGCAGACGTCCTTCGCAATCGGGCAGCGCGTGTGGAACGGGCAGCCGGTGGGCGGGTCGATCGGTGAGGGCGGGTCGCCCCTGAGGATGATGCGCTTGCGGCTGCGCTGGACGTCCGGGTCCGGGATGGGCACCGCGGAGAGGAGCGACTGCGTGTACGGGTGGTACGGCGTGTCGTACAGCGTCTTCCAGTCCGAGTACTCCATCAGGTGGCCCAGGTACATGACGGCCACGCGGTCCGAGATGTGCTGGACCACGGAGAGGTCGTGCGCGATGAACAGGTAGGCCGTGCCGAACTGCTTCTGCAGGTCGGACAGGAGGTTCAGGACCTGCGCCTGGATGGAGACATCGAGCGCGGACACGGGCTCGTCGCAGATGATCAGCTTGGGGTGCAGCGCGAAGGCGCGGGCGATGCCCACGCGCTGGCGCTGGCCGCCGCTGAACTCGTGCGGGTAGCGGTTGATGTGCTCGGGGTTGAGGCCCACGGTGTCGAGCAGCTCACGGACGTAGTCCATGCGCTTCTTGGCGTCGGGCATCACGTTGTGGATGATCAGCGGCTCGGACACGATCTCGCCGATAGTCATGCGGGGGTTGAGCGAGGCCTGCGGGTCCTGGAAGATGTACTGCATGTTGCGGCGCATCTCCTTGAGCTCGCGCTTCTTCATCTTGGCGACGTCCTTGCCGTCGAAAATGACCTTGCCCGAGGTGGGGTTGTGCAGGCGCATGATCGTGCGGCCGGTGGTGGACTTGCCACAGCCGGACTCGCCCACGAGGCCAAAGGTCTCGCCGGGATAGATGTCAAAGGAGATGTCCTCCACGGCGTGCACGCGCTTGGCGTTGGCGCGACGGCCAAAGACGCCGGACTCGACCGGGAACTCCTTCGTGAGGTGCTCGACACGCAGCAGCGGCTCGCCGTTCTTCTCGAACGTCATTTATGCCTCGCCTCCCTTCGCGGCTGCCTCGCGCTTGATGGAGCGCGAGGTGGGCGGCTGGTTCCTCTTGATGAAGTCGGGGTCGTTCGCGAAGTGGCACTTCGTGTAGTGGCCCGTCGATGTGTAGAAGGGCTCCGGCTTCTTCTGGTGGCAGATGTCCTTGGCATAGGGGCACCTGGGCGAGAAGGGACAACCCTTCGGGGCGTGGACCAGTGACGGCGGGTTGCCCTTGATTGGGGTGAGCGGGCTCTTCTTGTCCTTGATCTGCTTCGGGATGGAGCGGATGAGGCCCCAGGTGTAGGGGTGCATCGGCTCGTAGAAGATCTCGTCGGCGGAGCCGAACTCGACGGGCGAGCCGGCGTACATGACCATGATCTTGTCGGCCACATCGGCGACGACGCCGAGGTCGTGGGTGATCATGATGATCGCGTTGCCGTTCTTCTCCTGCATCTCCTGCATGAGCTCGATGATCTGCGCCTGGATCGTGACGTCGAGGGCCGTGGTCGGCTCGTCGGCGATCAGGATGTCGGGCTCGCAGGCGAGCGCCATGGCGATCATGACGCGCTGGCGCATGCCGCCCGAGAACTCGTGCGGGTAGTCCTTGACGCGCTGCTCGGCGTTGGGGATGCCGACCATGGTGAGAAGCTCGATGGAGCGCTTCATGGCCTGCTCCTTGGAGTAGCCCAGGTGCAGGCGCATGCCCTCGCTCAGCTGGCGGCCGATGGTGTAGACCGGGTTGAGCGACGTCATGGGGTCCTGGAAGATCATGGCGATGTCGTTGCCGCGGATGTGCTGCATCTCGGCCTCGGACATCTTGAGGAGCGACTTGCCGCGGTAGCGGACGTCGCCTCCCTCGATCCTTCCCGGCGGCATGTCGATGAGGCCCATGATGGTGAGCGATGTCACGGACTTGCCGGAGCCGGACTCGCCGACGACGCCGAGGGTCTCGCCGCGGTCGAGCGTGTATGAGACGCCGTCCACGGCCTTGACGACGCCGTCCTGCGTGTGGAAGTACATCTTGAGGTTGTCGACCTCGAGCAGGTGCGAACCCTCGGGGACGGGCTGGTTCTTGAGCTCGACCCAGTTGTCATTCTTCTTCTTGCGTGCCATGGTTATGCGTCCTTCATCTTGACATCGAGTGCGTCGCGCAGGCCGTCACCGAGGAGCGTGAAGGCGAGCACCGTGGTTAGGATGGCAAGGCCAGGCATGATCATGAGCCAGGGCTCCGTGCTCAGGTAGGTCTGGCCGGCCTCGATGAGGCTGCCCCACGAGGGATCGGGCGGGACGACGCCCATGCCGAGGTAGGACAGGGCGGACTCGGTCAGGATGGCGCCGCCGATGTTCATGGTCGCGTAGACGACGATCGAGGCGACGGAGTTGGGGAAGATGTGGCGCGTGATGATGCGCAGGTCGGACGCACCCATGGAGCGGGCGGCGTCGACGTAGTCGTTCTCCTTGACCGTGAGGATCGCGGACCTGAACACGCGCGCGATCGACGGCCATCCCAGGATGCCGATGGCGATGAACACGTTCTGGATGCCCGGGCCGATGACTGCGAGCATCGCGATGACGAACAGCGTGTACGGAAACGCGAGGAAGATGTCCGCGAGGCGCATGATGATCGTGTCCCAGATGCCGCCGTAGTATGCGGCGATGGCGCCCATGACGAGGCCGATGACTGTGGAGATCGCCGTGGCGAGCACGCCGACCGCGAGGGAGATGCGGGCGCCGTAGATGACGCGCGAGAGCACGTCGCGACCGAGCTGGTCGGTACCGAAGGGGTGCTTTGCGCTCATCGGGAGGCGCACGTCATAGATCTGCGCGTTGGGCTTGCCGAGCGTCTGGGGCACCCAGAGGTCGGCGCTCAGCGCGAGGATGACCATGAAGATGATCCACACGATGGCGATGATGGCCAGCTTGTTCTTGCGAAGGCGGTTCCAGGCATCGCCCCAGAGCGTCCTGGTGGGAGCGCTGCTGTCGAGCTCCTCCTCCTGCTGATTGGGGGCCTCGGCAGAGACCTGCTTGTTCTTCTCGTACATATCCTTCTTCTCAGTCATGCTTCCACCCCCTAGTCGTTCTTCCCGGCGCCGTACCTGATGCGAGGATCGAGGAAGGCGTAGGAGATGTCGACGATGAGGTTGATGACCATGACCACGACGACGATGACCGTGACCGAGCCCATGACGATGGGCCAGTCACGCTGCGTGATGGCGCGGTAGGTCTCGTAGCCGACGCCGGGCCAGTTGAAGACCGTCTCGGTGAGGATGGCGCCGGCCATCATGCCGCCGAAGTCGATGCCGATGTAGGTGACGACGGGGATGAGGGCGTTCTTGAGGGCGTGGTGCCAGATGACGTCCCTGCGGGAGAGGCCCTTGGCGCGCGCGGTCCTGATGTAGTCCTGGTTCATGACCTCGAGGAGCTGCGAGCGCATGATGCGTGCCGTGTACGCCGTGGAGACGGCAGCAAGGGTGATGGCGGGAAGAATGTAGTACACCCAGTCGTCAAACTCCGCGCCGGGTCCGACCGCACCGGAGATCGGCAGGTAGAACGCACCGCCCGTGGCGTTCTTGAGGAAGACGCCAAAGAACAGCTGCAACAGCATGCCGAGCCAGTACGCGGGCATGGCGACCATGATGGACGTCACGAGCGTTACGAGGATGTCCCAGAACGAGTATCGCTTGAGCGCCGATACCATGCCCGCGCCTATGCCGACGACCGCCTCTATTATGATGGCGACTATCGACAGCCGTATCGTGTACGGGTACTTGTCCGCCAGGATGGAGGCCACCGACTGGCCCTTGCGCTGGTACGACGTTCCGAGGTCGCCGTGGAGAAGACCGTTGACGTACAGCACGTAGCGCTTCCACATGGGCGTGGGAATCGTCTTGCCGTTGCTGTCGCGCACCGGTTTGCCGTTGCTGTCGGTCTCGATCAGGTGGTACGTGGCGCGAAGGTTGAGCTCGGTCTGCGGATCGAGCTTCTTCTCGCCTGCCATCAGCTTGATCGGGTCTCCGGGCACGATGTTCTCCAACGCGAACAGGATCAGCGTCACACCGAGAAACACAGGTATGAACTGGAGAACTCGTTTGAGAATGTACTTTCCCATACTAGGAATCCCCTTGCTTTGTCCAACAGATGCATATCGAATCCCACGGTGCAACCCATGCCGTCAAGATTCAAACATTGCTCAGTATACCTAAGTAAAATATTGTTGCCCCCCATTGACAGCGATTTGAAAGAAGGGTTGTTCAAATCGCCATATAGGTAAGCATCTTAAAACACCACAAAAAGTGGGGCATCGGAAGCCCGATGCCCCACACAATGCCATCTATGTTCGAACTACAACACTTCTGCCCGAGTTAGGCGAGCTTGGTGTTGGCGAGGTCGGCCTTGCCCTGCGGATCGTAGTAGAGGCTCTTGACCTTGTCGGAAGCGACGTGGTTGTGAGCGTAGAACATGATGGGGATGACCGGCAGGTCGGCAGCGATGACCTGGTTGACCTCGCGGTACTTCTCCCTGCGCTCGTCGTCGTCCGTAATCTGGCGGGCGGCGTCGATGGCCTTGTCGACCTCGGGGTTGTTGTACTTGGCGTAGTTGTTATCAGCCGTGCTGTAGAAGTTGGGGTAGATAAAGTTGTCCATGGTCGGATAGTCGGCGATCCAGCCGAGGCGGCCGACCTGGTAGTTGCCACCAGAGAGGGCGGTCAGGTAGCTTGCCCACTCCATGGAGGACTGCTTCACCTTGAAGCCCACGGCCTCCAGGTTGTCCTGGATGATGGACATGATGTCCTCGTGGTCTCCGCCGGAGTTGTAGGAGAGGGTGATCTCCTTGCCGGCGAGGTTGTTCTCGTCGACGATCTTCTTGGCGGCGTCCTTGTCGTACTTCGAGAACTCCCAGACGTCCTTCTTGTCATCGTCGATGATGCTCGGGACGAAGCTCGTGGCGGGCTTGCGGATGCCCTCGAAGAGCTTGTCGATGATCTTCTGACGGTCGATGGCGAGGGACATGGCCTTGCGGACGTTGAGGTCCTTCATGGTCTCGTCCTGCAGGTTGAGCGTCAGGTAGTAGATGGAGGTCTCGGCGCCGGTGATCACCTGGTGCTTGGGCGTGCAGGTGTAGCCGTCCTTGGACTTGCCGTACTTCTTCTGCGTCTCCTTGATGCGACCCGTCGGGATGGACGTGAAGTCGATGTTGCCGGCCTCGAACTCGCTGAAGGCGGTCTTCGGGTCCTTCTGGATGGAGAAGTAGATCTTCTTGATGGAAGGCTTCTTGCCATAGTAGTCGTCAAAGCGCTTGACGTTGATGTACTGGCCGGACTCCCACTTGCCAACCATCATGTAAGGGCCGTTGCCGATGGGCTTGGTCAGGAAGCTCTTGGGATCGTCGAGAGCGGCCTGGGGCACAGGTGCCAGTGCGGGGTGGCAGCAGATGTACGGGAAGTCCGCCATAGGGGCGCTCAGCTTGACGACCAGCGTGTAGTCGTCAGGGCAGGTGACGCCGGAGAGCTCCGTAGCGGTGCCCTTCTGCATCTCATCGTAGCCGACGACGGGAGCAAGGTGGTAGTTGATCTCGGAAGGCGTGGCCATCTTGGGGTTGCAGATGCGCTCCCAGCCGCGCTTGAAGCTCTTGGCGTCGACCTTATCGCCGTTGTGGAACTTGGCGCCCTTCACCAGGTGGAAGGTGAACTCGGTGCCGTCGCTGTTGGCCTCCCAGGACTCGGCGGCCTTCGGGACAATCTCCTCCTTGTCCCAGTCATAGTCGCAGAGGGAATCGAAGAGGATGTGCTCGACCTGCGTACCCTCGGACTCCTGCGTGTTGTAGGGGTCGATAGCGACGGGGTCGTTGATGTAGTACTTCATGCTGCTGTTGCTGGACGAGCTGGATCCGCTCTTCTTGCCGCAGGCCGCGAGCGCGGTGAGCGCGCTTGCCGCCAGTCCGCCCTTCACGAAGGTACGGCGGCCCATCATGAGCTTGTCTGCCATGCTTTCCTCCTATTGCCGACTTTGCGCCCAGGTGGCGAAACCTAGACGCCCTCGTCGGGTGAGCTTAAGGCTCCTTTCCGACGTTTTCGAATTTAGTTCAATATTCATGTCGATGCAATTGCTAATCAGTGTGCGGCACTTATAAAGAGTGAACGCATGACAGCAGTTTGGCATTTCTACAAGCGGTTTTCCCGGGAAGCCTGAAACTGAACGCCAAATGCGCTTTGTAAAGAGTTTACACGTAGGAAATATTAGAAACTGAAGTAGGCATACATTTGCGGCTTTGCCTTTCATGCGCATTGGGCATCGTATACACAAATAAGAGAAGGGCGCCCTCCATTGCGGACGCCCCACGGGTCACAAAAGGATATGCCAGCTGACGCAATGCCTAGCCGATGGTCCCCAGCGGGAAGGTAAGCGCAAGGATGCAAATCGTCACGCCAAAGATGATGGACGTGATGACCGTAAGGCGGTCGAGGTTCTTCTCCCAGATGCCAGATCCCGCAGTGGAGTTGTACATGGAGGACGCGATCATGTCGGACACGCCCGTGCCCTTTCCCGAGTGCATGAGAATCAGGATGATGGTCAGGACGGCAGAGATTGCCATGACGATCAGCAGGAATACATTGAGTGCGCCCACGTAGTTCTCCTTAACAAAAGACTGACGTCAGATGCGATGCGTCAGCCTGGCTCGCTTCATACAGTAAATTAGGATAGCACAGGATTAGATGAGAAGAACAATGTAGTGTGTTCTTCTCCCCCGCTTCTTCGCAGTTGACATGAAAAGGGCGCCGGGATTGCTCCCGACGCCCGCATGCCAATCACGTCACCATGTCGGCATTGAGTTGCAAGTAGGTCGAACGACCGTTACATCGCAGCCTTGACCATCGCGGCGAAGGAGTCCGCCTTGAGGGACGCACCGCCGACGAGGGCGCCGTCGACGTCCTCCTTCTCGAGGAAGCCAGCGACGTTGTTGGGCTTCGCGGAGCCGCCGTAGAGGACACGGATGCCGTCTGCGGTCTCCTTGCCGAAGATCTCGGCCAGGGTCTTGCGGATGGCGCCGCAGACCTCCTGGGCGTCATCGGCCGTGGCGGTCTTGCCGGTGCCGATGGCCCAGATGGGCTCGTAGGCGACAACGTACTTGGAGGGGTCGTCGATCTTCAGGCCCTCGGTGTCCTTCTTGATCTGGTCGACGACGAACTCGACGTGCTTGCCGGCCTCGCGGACCTCGAGGGGCTCGCCGCAGCAGCTGATGGGGACGATGCCGTGCGCCATGAGGGCCTTGGCCTTCTTGTTGATCTCCTCATCGGTCTCGTGGAAGTAGCCACGACGCTCGGAGTGGCCGATGATGCAGTACGTCGCGCCGATGTTGGTCAGCATGTCGGGAGCGGTCTCACCGGTGTAGGCGCCGGACTCCTCCCAGTAGACGTTCTGCGCACCGAGTGCGAAGGGAGCCTTCTCCTGCTCGATGACCTCGGCAACACCCTTGAGGTCAACGGAGGGCGGGCAGACGACGACGTCCACGTCGCCGGTGCCGTCGGCAAGCTCCTTGGCAAGACCCTGAGCGAGGACGACGCCCTCGGTGTAGGTCTTGTTCATCTTCCAGTTGCCAGCGATCATACGGTTACGCATCGAGAAGCGCCTCCACTCCAGGAAGTTTCTTGCCCTCGACGAGCTCCATCGAGGCGCCGCCGCCCGTGGAGATCCAGCTCATCTTGTCGGCAAGATCGAACTTGTTGATTGCGGCCACGGAGTCGCCACCACCGATGATGGAGGTGCCACCGTTGCTCTTGACCTCGGCCACGGCGCGCGCGACGGCCTCGGTGCCATGCGCGAACTGGTCGAACTCGAAGACGCCCATGGGGCCGTTCCAGAAGACGGTCTTGGCGCCCTTGATGGCGTCCGCGAAGAGGGCCTCGGTCTTGGGGCCGATGTCCATGCCCATGCGGTCGTCGGGGATGTTGTCGGAATCGACAGCCTCGCCCTTGGCGTCCTCACCGAAGTGGTCGGCAACGATGTTGTCGATCGGGAGCAGGACCTTGACGCCCTTCTCCTCTGCCTTCTTCAGCATCTCGCCGGCGCGCTCGACCCAGTCCTCCTCCTTGAGGGAGGTGCCAACCTTGTAGCCCTTGGCCAGGAAGAACGTGTAGGCCATGCCGCCACCGATGATGAGGGTGTCAGCGGAGTCGATGAGGTGATCGAGGACGCCGATCTTGCTGGAGACCTTGGAGCCGCCGACGATTGCGACGAACGGACGCTCGGGCTCGGCGAAGATCGAGGTCAGGGTGTCGACCTCCTTCTCGAGCAGGAAGCCTGCGACTGCCGGGATGTAGGCGGCCGGGCCGACGACGGAGCCCTGCGAACGGTGGGCGGTGCCGAAGGCGTCGAGGACGAAGATGTCGCCGTAGGAGGCGAGCTTCTTCGCGATCTCGGGGTCGTTCTTCTTCTCGCGCTTGTCGAAGCGGACGTTCTCGAGGACGAGGATGTCACCCGGCTTGACGGCGTTGACGGCCTCGGTGGCCTTCTCGCCGTAGGTGTCGTCCACGAACTTGACGTCGTAGCCGGTGAGCTCGGCGAGCTTCTCGGCTGCGGGCTTCAGGGAGAGCTCGGGCTCGGGACCGTCGCCCTTGGGACGGCCGAGGTGGCTCATCAGGACGATGCCGGCGTTGTGCTCCTTGAGGTACTTGATGGTGGGGATGGCAGCCTTGATGCGGGTGTCATCGGTGACCACGCCGTCCTTCAGGGGGACGTTGAAGTCGACGCGCATGATGATGCGCTTGCCGTCGACGTCGATGTCGCGGACGGTCTTCTTGGTAAAGGCCATACTTGCACACTCCTTCTATGTTGGACTGATTGCAAGAGAAAAGGGGCGCGGCCGCGGCCCGAAAGCTGCTAACCGCGCCCCATAGCTACCTCACGGAAGCGTCGACTAGGCGACGAACTTCTCGAAGTACTTGATGGTGCGGACCATCTGAGAGGTGTAGGAGTTCTCGTTGTCGTACCAAGAGACGACCTGGACGAGGTACTCGTCGCCGGCGACAGGCAGGACAGAGGTCTGCGTGGCGTCGAAGATGGAGCCGTGGGTCTCGCCGATGATGTCGGAGGAGACGATCTCGTCCTCGTTGTAGGCCAGGGTCTCGGGGATCTTCTCGGCGTAGGCCTTCATCGCGGCGTTGACCTTCTCGACGGTCAGAGGCTCAGCGGACTTCACGACAGCGTAGAGCAGGGTCGTGGATCCATCGGGCACAGGCACGCGCTGGGCGGCACCGATGAGCTTGCCGTCGAGCTCGGGGAGGACCAGGCCGATGGCCTTGGCGGCACCCGAGGAGGTCGGGACGATGTTGCAAGAGGAGGTGCGGCTACGACGCTTGTTGCCCTTGCGCTGCGGGCCATCGAGAGCCATCTGGTCGCCGGTGAAGGCGTGGATGGTCTGCATGATGCCGGACTGGATGGGGAATGCGTCGTTCAGGCCCTTGGCCATAGGAGCGAGGCAGTTGGTGGTGCAGGAGGCGGCGGAGATGATGTCGTCGTCAGCAGTCAGCGTCTCGTGGTTGACGTTGTAGACGATGGTCGGCAGGTCCTTGCCTGCAGGAGCGGAGATGACGACCTTCTTGGCGCCAGCCTCGATGTGGGCGTGAGCCTTGGCCTTGGAGGTGTAGAAGCCAGTGCACTCGAGGACGACGTCGACGCCGAGCTCGCCCCACGGAAGCTTGGAGGCATCCGGCTCCTTGTAGATGGTGATCTCCTTGCCATCAACGATGATGGAGTGATCGGTGGACTCGACCTTGTGGTCACGGGCATAGTTGCCGTGGGTCGTGTCATACTTCAGGAGGTACGCAAGCATGTCAGGAGAGGTGAGGTCGTTGATGGCGACAACCTCGGAGCCCTCGTGCGCAAACATCTGACGGAACGCCAGACGGCCGATGCGGCCAAAGCCGTTAATAGCAACCTTAACTGCCATTCTTTCTCCTTTCGCAAGGCCGCCCGGGGCCCTTCCCCGAGACGACCACAGCAAACTTGCACTGCTACGCATTTTACCCAATTCCTCCGTAACAAAAAACGCAAAGATGCCTTAACCGGGAAAATGTTTTGCCACATAGGGGTTGTCCACCAATTACTGCGCATATTTTCGGCAAACGGTAGGAAAAAGCCCATATAAGCGAGAAGGACGTTCATTCGCCGCTTTAGGTTGCACACCTATCGGTGGTCCTTCTCGTCCTTCTCGCCCTCGCGCTCCTCCACGAGCTGCTGCAGGCGGAGCACGCGATGATACATGGCCGATTTTGAGGATGGCGGGCTGCACCGCTTGCCAAGCGCCGCGAGCGAGAGCTCCGGGTTGGCGCGCCTGAGCACGCAGAACTCGCGCAGTGCCGGCGGCAGTGCGCGCAGGCCCACGAGGCGTTCGGCGCGCGCGATGAGCTCGAGCTGCTCCGCGGCGGCGCCGGTCGAGCGGGCCTGGTTTGCGATCTCTGCGTTGACGCGGCGGTTCACGTCGTTCTTGAGCGACTTGACGCGTCGCACGTTGAGGATGGCCTGGGCCGAGCGGCGCGCGCCCATGGCCCTGAGCAGGGCCTCTATCTCGTCGAAGCTCTTGACGTAGATGGCGTAGCTCCCGCGGCGGCGATTGAGGCGCGCGTCCACGCCAAGCTCCCCCATGATGCGCATGAGGTCCTGCGCGAAGCGCTCCCCCGTGACCGCGATCTCCATGTGGAAGTCGCCGCGTGGGTCCGCTATGAAGCCGCCCGCCATGAAGGCTCCCCGCACAAAGGCGCGCTTACAGCAGTCGCGCTGCACGAGCCGCTGCGGCACGCCCGGCGTGATACCGTGGCCGCGCTCCAGGATGCCCAGCTCCTCGAGGTCGCCCTCGAGCTGCTCCTGCTCGGGAATCTCGATCAGGTAGTTGCGCGTGTTGTGCAGGTTGGAGTGGCGCACGGTGAGCGGGGTCTCGAGGTCGAACAGCTCGTGCGTGAGCTTGATCATGGTGCGCGCCACGGCACCCGTCTCGGTCGCGACGCGGATGGAGTAGCGGCCGCTGCCCCTAAAGGACAGCGTGCCGCAGACGCGGGTGATGGCGGAGAGCTCGGCATACGCGCAGCGGGGGCACTCCCCCTCCACGCGGGACAGCTCGTCCTTTACCTGGGCCGTGAACGACATGTCGACTCCGGGGCTAGCGCTTCTCGGCCAACGCGAGGTCGCGGTGCGAGAGCGTGACGTGGTAGCCCTGGCCCTGCAGGTAGCGCGCGGTCTCGTTGGCGATGACGACGCTGCGGTGCTGGCCGCCCGTGCAGCCCACTGCGATGGAGAGCTGCGACTTGCCCTCGGCAACGTAGCCGGGCATCACGACGTCGAGCAGGTCCTCCCACGCCTTGAGGAAGCGGCCCGTGACCTCGTTGTTGAGCACGTAGTCGCGCACGGGGGCGTCGTTTCCCGTGAGGTTGCGCATCGTGGGGTCGTAGAACGGGTTGGGAAGGAAGCGCACGTCGATCATGAGGTCGGCCTCCACGGGCATGCCGTGCTTGAAGCCGAAGGAGTAGACGTGGACGTCGAGCAGCTGCTGGTCCGAAAGCTCGGAAAACGCGCGGCGGATCCGGTTGCGCAGCGCGGACGTGCGCATGTGCGACGTGTCGATCACGAGGTCCGCGCGGTCGCGCACCACCTTGAGCTGCTTGCGCTCGCGCGTGATGGCGCTCTCGAGCGACTCGCCAGGCATCGCGATGGGATGGCGGCGGCGGGTCTCCTTGTAGCGGCGGATGAGGACCTCGTCCGAGCAGTCCAGGAAGAGCAGCTTGACCGTGAGCTCGTGCTCGCCCAGCTGGCGCAGGACGTCGAACATCTCGTCGAACAGGCCCTGGCTTCGCAGGTCGCACGTGACGGCCAGGTGGCGCCCCACGCCCGTGTTGATGCCCACGACGTTGGCGATGTCGAGTATCAGGCGCGGCGGCAGGTTGTCGATGCAGTAGTAGCCCATGTCCTCGAAGACGTGCATGGCCTGCGTGCGTCCCGAGCCGGACATGCCGGTGATGACGACGATGTCCGGCACGCGGTCGAGCCGTGCCGCCGTGCGCATCTGGTCTGAGGTCCCTGCCAAGTCCGTGCCTCCCGTCTGGGCGCGAGCGCCCGCGAAGCGTTGGGCGAGAAGGACGCGCCGCCTTGGCCGTAGCCGCGCCTTCCCGTTCGGCCCCCGACCGGCAGCCGGGCGCCCCTGGCTAGAAGCTTACCCCACGGGGCCGCGCGTATCCACCGCGGACGGGCCCTCCACGCCATCGCCCGACGCGGGGACGGGGCACGCGTCCTTCTCCCCCGGCGCCACGTCCGCGCCCGTGGAGGCGTCCGCGGCAGACGCCTCGTCCTTCTCGCCCGCGGCATCCGCGCCCGCGGCCTCGCGCGAGACGGTCGCAGTCTCCTCCTCCCACGCGCGGAGCGTCTGCCACACGTCCGTGGCGACGGACTCCGGTACGCCCGGGACGGAGGCGATCTCCTCCACGGAGGCGGCGCGCAGGCGGCGGAGCGACCCAAAGCGGCGCATGATCGCGCGCTTGCGCTTGGGGCCCACGCCCTCCACGTCGTCCAGGATCGAGACCGACTGCGCCTTGGTGCGCAGCTCGCGGTGGAACGTGATCGCGAAGCGGTGCGACTCGTCGCGCACCTGCTTGATGAGGTAGAGCGAGGCCGAGCCCGAGGGCAGCACGACCGGGGTCTCGTCCCACGGGACGAAGACCTCCTCGTCGGACTTGGCGAGGCCGCACACCGGCACGTTGGTCACGCCCAGCTCCTCCAGCTGCGTCATGGCAGCCGTGAGCTGCGGCTTTCCGCCGTCGACCACCAGCAGGTCCGGGTCCGCGCGGGCAAAGCGCTCGTCCGCGCGGCTCTTGGGCGAGAAGCGCCTGCCCAGGACCTCCTGCATCGATACGAAGTCGTTGGCCTCGGGAAGGTCCGCGCGGATCTTGAAGCGGCGGTACTGCGCCTTGTCGGGCCGGCCGTTGGTGAAGACGACCATGGACGCCACCGTGAACGCGCCGTGCAGGGTCGAGATGTCGTAGCACTCGATCCGCATGGGCGGCGCGTCGAGCGCAAGGGCGCTTTCCAGTTGGAGAAGTGCCTGGTTGGTGCGGTCGTCGGCGTATCCCGTCCGCACCATGTAGCGGTTGAGCGCGTGGTGGGCGTTCTTGGCCGCCATGTCGAGGAGGCGGCTCTTCTCGCCCCGCTGCGGACGGTGCAGCCGGCACACGCGGCCGCGCTTGTTGGTGAGCCACTCGCCCAGGACGTCCGCGTCGGGAAGGTCGATGGAGAGGTCCACCTCGGAGGGGATGTCCGAGGTCTCGTCGTAGTAGCGCTTGACGAAGCCCGCCTGGAGCTCGACCTCGTCCACGTCCATGCCCTTGTTGAGCACGAACTCGCTCGTGCGGATGGTGCGTCCCTCCCGCACCACGAAGACGCATGCGCAGCTGATGGTCTCCTCGCGGTAGAAGCCGATGAGGTCGAGGCTCACGCTGGAGGGGAAGGTGACCTGCTGGCGGTCGTCCAGGGCGTTTATGACCTCCAGGCGGTGCTTGATGCGTCCGGCGCGCTCGAACTCGAGGTTCTGGGCGGCATCGGCCATCTGGCCCTCGAGCTCCTCCACGATCTGGCTGCGCCGGCCGGAGAGGAAGTTCTCGACCTGGCGCACGTGGGAGGCGTAGTCCACCGTGTTGATGGCACCGCAGCACACGCCGGGGCCGCGGCCCACGTGGTAGTCGAAGCAGGGGCGGCCGCGCTCGGCCAGCACCATGTTGGCGACGGAGACGTCATCCGGGTGGCTCTGCAGGTAGCGGCGGGTGCGCTTCCACTCCGCGCAGGTGGCGATGCATACGGGCACGGCCTTGCGCAGCGTGTCGATGGTCTCGCGCGCAGCATGGGCGTCCGTGTAGGGACCAAAGTAGCGGGTTCCCTTGCGGTGCCTCTCGCGCGTGTACTTGATGGCGGGGAACGCGTCCGACTCCGTTATGGCGATGTAGGGGTAGCTCTTGTCATCCTTGAAGTCGACGTTGAAGTACGGGTGGTACTGCTCGATGAGGTTGCGCTCCAGCACGAGCGCCTCGTGCTCCGAGCCCACGACCACGTAGTCGAAGCTGCGGACGACCTGCATCATGAGCGGGATCTTGGCACGGTCGTCCGTCAGGTTCACGTACTGCAGCATGCGGGCGCGCAGGTTCTTGGCCTTGCCCACGTAGATGACCTCGCCCTTGGCGTCCTTCCACAGGTAGCAGCCCGGGCTCGTGGGAACCTGGTTGACCTGCTCCGCGATGGAGGGCAGGCCCAGCGCCTCGGGGCGCGGGGCCTGGGTGTCAAGGTCGGGCATGTGCGGGGCCGGGTCCTTTATCGACATGGGTCGCCTGCGCTCCGCCCTAGAACGAGGTGTCCGTGGGCTCGGGATAGAACTTCGCGAACTTGCGGATCTGGTTCTTCTCGGTCAGGTCCACGTCGATGCGGCGGCGCAGGCTCCAGTCCGCGTCGTAGCGCTGCGGGTCGTACACCTTGCCCGCGCGCACCAGGGAGTCGACCTCGGCCAGGAGCGACTCGTCGCGCACGTAGCGGCGCAGCAGCGATATGGGGACCAGCGTGTAGAGGATGGTGTCCGCCACGACGCGCGGCTCTTCTCCCCTGCCGTCCACGAGGTCGAGCGTGGCGACCTCCATGGGGTTCACGCCGCCCGCGAGGTTGTAGAACGAGTTGCGGCCGATCCTGGGGTTGCAGTCCAGAAAGAGCTGACGGCCCGTCTTGGGGTCGCGCTTGATGTCGAAGTTGGCGAAGCCGCGGTAGCCCGCGTCGGAAAGCATCGCGCCCGCGCGATTCCAGAGCTCCGGGTTCTGGCGCGTGATCATCGCGACGGGGTTGCCCAGCATCGCGGGGGCGTGGTCCTCGAGCAGCACCTGCGCGCCGCCCAGCATGAGGGGCTTGCCCTCGCGTCCCACGTAGATCGTGAGCGAGTCCATGTAGGTGTCGTCCCCGCCGATGAGCTCCTGCACCAGGAACTCGCCGGCGAAGCCCGCCTCGCGCAGGTCCGCCCACAGCTTGTCGAGCTGGGCCTGCTCCGTCATGTAGTAGACCTTCTTGAAGCCCTTGACGATGTAGCGGTAGTACTCCGCGGACACGGCCGGCTTGGCCACCACCGGGAAGGGGATCTGCGTGGGAGCGATGGGGTCCGCGCCCGCGAGGCTCACCACGTCCATCTGCGGCACGTCGAGCCCGTGCTCGCGGCACAGGCGCGAGAACGTTGCCTTGTCGCACACGGCGTCAAAGGCGTCGCGCGGCGGGCAGAGGCAGGTCACGTTGGCGGGCAGGTCCGCCTTGACGTCCTCCAGGAGCTCGATCAGCTGGTCGGTGTTCCCGACAAGGAGGACGTGGGCGTCCGGCCGCTGGCCCGCGATCTGGGTGACGGCGGGCACGATGACGTCGTGGTCGAGCGACGCGACCGCGCGGGCGTCGATGATGCGCGAGTGCTCGATCGCGCCGATGAAGCCGGTGTTGAGCGCGATGGTGGTCACGCCAAAGGCCTCGTGGAACTCGCGACAGAGCGCGTAGGCGCCAATGTCGCCGCCAATGACGACGGGAACGATGTCGTTCCTTGCGGGAGCCTTGCCTTGTTGCATCAGTTTGCCCCAACTTTCTTCTTGCGCCCAAAGCGGGCGAGGATGGACTGGATGGTGGAGGCCTCCGGCGCCTTGAACAGGACGGGAAGCCCGTAGGTCACGAGCACGGCAGGCACGCCGGCGGCCACGCAGTACAGGATGCTGCGCGACATGGAGCCAAGCCAGTTGCCAAAGTGCGCGTTGAGCAGGGCGAGAAGGACGACCGCCACGGCCGTGCCCGCGACGCCAAACGCAAGCGAGCGCACAAACGATGCGAACATTGACCTGAGGCCGATGGGCCCGAGCGTGCGGCGCAGGTTGAGGTAGGTCACCACGTCGATCGCGATGAAGAACAGCGTGCTGGAGAACGCGACGCCGGCAAGGCCGAGCCTGCTGGTGAAGGCGAAGCAGAAGCCGATCTGCACCGCGGCGGCCACGCACGTGGCGATGGTGAGGAAGACCATCTTGCGAAGCGAGGAGCAGATCTTCTGCAGGTAGGTGCTGACGCCGTAGAACGGCAGCGCCGTGGCGAGCCAGCCAAGGTACAGGATCGTGTTCTGCAGGCCCTTGGCGTCGAACTTGCCCGCCGCGAGGATCGTGATGAGCCCCGGCGCGAAGATGACGAGGAACATCGCGAACGGCACGAGCATGAACACGATGCGCTCCGTGCCAAAGCGGACGGCGCGCTTGAACGACTCCATGTCATTGTTGGCCACGTAGTCGGACAGCTCCGTGAAGAGCGCGATGGTGATGGGGATCGCGAAGACGGAGTACGGGAGCATGTACCAGAGCCTCGCGTAGTACGCGATGGACGCGCCGGCAGCGGTGACCTGCAGGGCCGAGGACGTCTGCACGGCGACCGTGGGGAACGACACGAGCGTGAGCACCAGGGTGGGCACGCCGATGGAGAGCGTCTCCTTGAGCGCGGGGTCGTGCAGGTCGATGTGGAAGCGGATGCGGATGCCGTGCCGCCTGAGCGACGGCACCTGCACGAGCACCTGCACGAGGACGCCCAGGGGGTTGCCGATGGCCAGGCACAGCACCGCGAGCGACTTGTTGGTGGGCACGAGCAGGGCGTATGCCAGGAACGACGCCGTGCACACGATGTTGTTGAAGATGGGCGCCGCGTTGGACCACAGGTAGTCGCGCTCCGCGTTGAGCACGCCCGAGATGAGCGAGTCGAGCGCGTACAGGATGACCTCGACCACAAAGAACCTGAAGAGGTACTCCGACACCCCGGCGTCGAAGTTCTTGGAGGCCGAGAAGGACTGCGTCCAGATGATGAAGCCCGCGAAGATCCACGAGAGCACGGTCACGATCGCGAGGATGACCGTCACGATCGATATGAGGTTCGACGCGTAGTCGTCCGCACCCTTGCGGCCGAGGCGCTTCTTTACGGACATGTACACGGGCAGGAACGCCGTCATGATCATGCCGCCCATGACCAGCTCGTACAGCTGGTTGGGCAGGTTGTTCGCGACGGTGTAGCAGCTCGCGAGCGCCGTGACGCCCAGGGCGTACGCCTGGCCCCACGTGCGGAAGAAGCCCGTGATGCGACTGATGATCACGAGGACGCTCATGAGGGCGGCGGAGCGCCCGACTGCCGCCTGGGTCTTCTTGGCGGCGTCGTCGTCCTTCTCGCCCTCGGCCGCATCGACGTCGGTCGTGCTCGCCTCGGGCCCCTCGGCCTCCGGCGCGGCCTCGGTGGCGTTGCCCACGATCTTCAGCTTGGACGTGGCGTCGGCCAGCTTCGACGCGACGGCCGCGGCAAAGTGGCGCGCGGGGGCGTTGGGGTTGCTCACGACGACCCTGGGGTCGCTCGAACTCGTTCGTAGGTGCTTTGCCATGGGTGGCCTATCGACGTGTGGTGTCCTGCGCGTGCGCCTCGCCGGCGCCGGCCGCGAGCTCGCGGAAGAAGCAGCTGCGGTGCCCGGTGTGGCAGGCCGGTCCGGGCGAGTCGACCTCGACGAGGAGCGTGTCCGCGTCGCAGTCCACGAGCACGCGCTTGACGTGCTGGATGTTTCCGCTGGTGGCGCCCTTGTTCCAGAGCTCCTGGCGGCCGCGCGACCAGAACCACGTCGTGCCCGTCGTGAGCGTGAGCCCCAGGGACTCCTCGTTCATCCAGGCGACCATGAGGACCTCGCCGGTCCCCGCCTGCTGCACGACGGCAGGCACGAGCCCGCGCGAGTCGAACTTGACGGGGGTCGCCCCGAACGAGGTCAGCTCGACCTTCTCGCCCGCGTACGCCCTTGGCTCGGTTGCCGTGCTGGGGGACTGGGATGCGTCCATGTGGTCTCCTATCCGCGAATCTTGTCGAGGACCTTCTTGCCCGCGAGCAGGGACTTGTAGTAGCGCTCGCGCACGGGGAGGTCGCGGTCGGGCGCGACGTGCCTGACCTCCTTGCTGAACTTGGTCTTGAACGTGTTGAGCGTCATGAGGTCGGGGAACGCCTCCGAGCCGATGCCCATCTGGTCGTAGTCGACGCAGCCCATCCTGCCGAGCGTGCAGCACTCGAAGTAGATGAGGCCGTCCGTGGCGAGGGCGCGCTGCTTGCCGGAGCGGCTCGCGCCGTAGTAGCGCACGGCGTGCCGGCCGGAGATGGTGGCCATGGTCCACGTGATCACGCGGCCGTCCACCCTCCCCGCGAAGACGCGGCAGTGCTCGGGGCCCAGGCAGCGCAGGGTGTTCTCGTAATCCTCGATCGGCGCGGGGACAAAGCCGTCGCGCTCGCTCGTCTCGCGCATGACGTCGTAGTACTCCGAGAAGGACTTCGATGCGAGGTCGGTCTCGTCCGCGTAGGTGGCGGGCGTCTCGCGCATGGCCTTGCGCACGTCGCGGCGGCCGCGGCCCTTCATGCGGGCGAGGATCTGCTCGTCCCCGCCGGTGAGGTCGATCACGACCGTCGTGTCGTACGGCATCATGGAGAGCGTGGCGTGCGTGACGTCGAGCTCGTGCTCGACCGCGAGCCGGACGAAGACAACCTTGCGGTCGCGCTCGGACACGAAGTCGCGCAGCGCCACGAGGGCCTCGCGCTCCTCGTCCTCCGTCAGCTCGCGGACCCAGACGGGACCGTGGTGCGAGCGAAGGTAGTGGTAGCCGTGCGTCTCGTAGTCCGTGAACGCCGCGACGCCCAGGGTCTCGTCCCCATCCGCGATGGCGACGCAGCCCCAGAACGTGCGCCCCGGGACCGTCTCCTCGTAGTCGGACCACCCGCGGGTCTGCTCTATCGGAAGCTCGAGACCAAGGCGGTCCGCCTCGGCCTCGAACTGGTCAAACGTGAGTTCCCTTGCCTGCATTCGCTCTCCAGCCGTCAGTGGCAATCAGTTAGCATCAAGCCATTTTAGGATGCTGCCGTGACGGCTCGGGCAAATGCGCCGTAGCTTCATAAGTGCCTTCACAAGTTGCGGCCGGGGCGGGCGGTGCTACTTGGAGGCGGGCTTGGTCTTGGATGCGACGGCCTTCTCCACCTCGCGGTCGCGGCGCGCGCCCCTGGCGCGCACGACCACCTTGCGGGCGAGCTTGAGCGAGCGGTAGAAGCCGCCGCGGATCGGGAAGTCGCGGTCTGGCGCCACGTGCGTGACCTGCTTGCAGAACTTGGTCTTGAACTCGTTCAGGCCAAGCAGGGTCGGGCTGAGCTCGGAGCCTATGGCCATGAGGTCGTAGCTCTTGACCCTGCCGCCCTCGAACTTGCCAAGGGAGCAGCACTCGAAGTACAGCAGCTTGTCCGTCACGTGCTTGCGCATGGTCGCCGTGGAGGAGGCGGCGTAGTAGCGCATGGCGACGGAGCCGGAGATGGTCACGAGCGACCAGGTGACGACCTTGCCGTCCTCCTGCCTGCCCGCGAAGAGGCGGCAGTGCTCGGGACCCAGGATGCGGAGCATGTCCTCGTAGTCGGACGCGGGCGCGGGGTGGAAGCCGTCGCGCTCGCCCGTCTCCACGAGCACGCCGTAGTAGTCCGAGAAGGACTTCGCTGCCTGCTCGGTCTCGTCCGCGCAGGTGATGGGCGCCTCGCGCAGCGCCTTGCGCACGTCGCGGCGGCCGCGGGGCTTCATGCGGGCGAGGATCTCGTCGTCACCGCCGGTGACGTCGATCACGACCGTCGTGTCGTACGGCACGATGGAGAGCGCCGGCTCGCAGCAGTCGAGGTCCGCGTCGACGCAGCAGCGCACGAAGACCTGTCCTTCTCCCCTCTCGCGCACGACGGCGCGAATCGCCTCGAGCGCCGCGCGCTCGTCGTCGGGCGTGGGCGCCTGCAACCAGACGGGACCGTGGTTGGACCTCAGGAAGTGATAGCCGTGCGTCTCGTAGTCGAAGAGCCTAATGTAGGCGACGGCCGCGCCGTCACGCTCCAGCCTGTACGCGCCCCAGGGGCGACGTCCCGGCACCGTTGCCTCGTACCTCGCCCACACCTCGGTCTGCTCGATCGGGAGGTTCAGGCCCGCGGCCTGCGCCTCCTTGTCGAACTCTGCGGACGGCAACTCGATGGCACGCATGTCTTGCGTGGAGCTCATGACATTCCCCCTCGGCCGGATAGACCCTCGGCGGAGCGTGCCGACCGATGCACGCCTCGCCCCTATGGGTCCATTCTAAGGCTCCTGCAAGACGGGGAGCGAACTTGCACGGTCTGGACACCCCGCGCACGAGGCGTAATCCCAGCTGAGAGGCAGCCGCAAGCAACCTGAAAGCTATACGGTTAGAAGTCCAGTCGAACGGGGATGCCCTGGCTCGCCATGTACTCCTTCACCTGGCGGACGGTGTACGTGCCAAAGTGGAAGACGCTCGCCGCGAGCACGGCGTCCGCCTCTCCGTCGATGATGCCCTCCGCAAAGTGCTCGAGCTTGCCGACGCCACCCGACGCGATGACCGGGATGGGAACGGCGCGCGCCACCGCGCGCGTGAGCGGGATGTCGAACCCGTCCTTGGTGCCGTCGCGGTCCATGCTCGTGAGGAGGATCTCTCCGGCACCGCGGCGCGCGGCCTCCTCCGCCCACTCGACGGCGTCGATGCCGGTCGGCTTGCGCCCACCTGCGGTGTAGACCTCCCACTTGTCACCCTTGCCCTCGACGTGGCGGGCATCAATCGCCACCACGACAGCCTGGCTGCCGAACGCGGAGGCCGCCGCCGTGATGAGTCCCGGGTCGCGGACCGCCGCGGAGTTGACGGACACCTTGTCCGCACCCGCGGAGATCATGGTCCGCATGCCCGCGACGTCCCTGAAGCCGCCACCCACCGTATAGGGGATGCGCAGCTCCTCGGCGGCTCGCGACGCGAGCTCGACGGTGGTCCTCCTGTCGTCGGAGGTCGCCGTGATGTCGAGGAAGACGACCTCGTCGGCACCCTCCATGTCGTAGGCGCTCGCGAGCTCCACGGGGTCACCCGCATCGCGCAGCCCCACGAAGTTGACGCCCTTCACCACACGGCCGTCCTTCACGTCCAGGCACGGTATGACGCGTTTGGTCAGCATGTCTTCCTCCCGTCGCCCTCAGCGCCGTCTGGGCGAGAAGTGCCGCGTGCGGCCTCCAGCGCCTCCTCCAGCGTGAAGCTTCCCTCGTAGATGGCCCGTCCCGTGATGGCGCCCTCGATCACCTCTGGCCCCTCTGCCGCGAGCGCGCGGATGTCCGCGAGGCTCGCGATGCCGCCCGAGGCCACGACGGGGAACCCCGCCACCTTCGCCACGTGCCGGTATGCCGCGACGTCGATTCCCGTCTGCATGCCGTCGCGCGCGATGTCCGTGAAGACGAGGTGCCTGAAGCCGAGCTCGGAGAGGTGCGCCACAAGATCGTCCGAGCTCAGGCCCTCGCCCTCGCGCCAGCCGTCCACGCGCACCTCACCGTCGTGGGCCGCGACGTCCGCGACGACCTGGTCCGGGAAGTCGCGGGCTGCCGCCTCCGCAAAGTCCGGGTCGCGCACGAGCGCGGTGCCGATGGCGATGCGCTTGGCACCCGCGTCCGCAAGGCGGCGCACCGCCTCCATGTCGCGCACGCCGCCGCCCGTGTCCACGTTGATCGAACCCAGGGAGCAGATGCGCTCTATGGCACGGTGGTTCTTCTCGACGGCATCCTTGTCCTCGCGAAACGCCGAGGACAGGTCCACGACGTGCACCCACGTGGCGCCCCTGTCAGCAAAGTCGTGCGCCACGGCGACGGGGTCGTCCGAGTACACGTCCACCTGCGCGCGGTCGCCGCGCTTGAGGCGAACGACCTTGCCCGCAAGGAGGTCGATGGCGGGAAACAGGATCATGGCTAGCCCCTGACGATGTCGACGAAGTTCTGCAGGATCTTGAGGCCCGTACGCGACGACTTCTCGGGGTGGAACTGCACGCCGAAGACGTTGTCGTGCCAGACGGCCGAGGCGAAGCTGCGCGTGTAGTGCGTGCGCGCCGTGACGACCGAGGCGGGGACGTCGTCCGCCAGTGCATAGGAGTGAGTGAAGTAGAAGTTCGCGCCCTCCGGCACGTCGACCAGGAGCGGGCACGCGCCGCCCAGCTCCGTGAGGTAGGCCTGGTCCCAGCCCACGTGCGGGACCTTGAGCGTCTTGGACTCGAGCCTCGTGACAGAGCCGGGAAGGACCCCAAGGCCCGGCACCCACTCCCCGCCGAACGAGGAGTGCTCCGCGTGCTCGGTCCCGCGCTCGAAGAGGACCTGGAGCCCCAGGCAGATGCCCAGGAAGGGCTTGCCCGCGTTAATGGCGTCCACCACGGCGTCCGCCTGGCCGGTGCTCCTCATGTAGGTGAGCGCGTCCTCGAAGCTCCCGACGCCCGGCAGGATGACGCCCGCCGACGAGCGGATGTCACGCGGGTCGTCCGATTCGTACGCGCTGCCGCCGGCGGCGTTGATGCCGCGGACGACGCTCTGCAGGTTGCCCTTGTGGTAGTCGACTACCACGATGTCTCCCCTGACCATCAGAGGCTTCCCTTCGTCGATGGCACACCCTTCACCCTGGGGTCGAGCTCCACGGCGCCGCGCATCGCGCGGGCGACCGCCTTGAAGGCGCACTCGAGGATGTGGTGTGCGTTCTCCCCCGCGATCTCGCGCACGTGGAGCGTGATGCCCGCGTCGCGCGCGAACCCCTGGAAGAACTCGTGGCCCAGCTCCGTGTCGAACGTACCCACCTTCTGGGCCGTGATAGGCACGTCCCAGTACAGCTCCCCGCGACCGCTCACGTCGATTGCGGCAAGCACCAGGGCCTCGTCCATGGGGACGACGACGGACGAGAAGCGCGTGATGCCGCTCTTGTCGCCCAACGCCTGCGCGAGGGCCTGTCCCAGCACGATGCCCACGTCCTCCACCGTGTGATGGTCGTCCACCCAGGTGTCGCCCTTCGCGTGAACCGTGAGGTCGACGAGCGAGTGGCGGCCGAGGGCGCTCAGCATGTGGTCGAAGAACCCGACGCCCGTCGAGATGTCGCAGGCGCCCGTCCCGTCCAGGTCGATCGAGACCGTGATGTCGGTCTCCCCCGTCTTGCGGCTTACCGTGGCAGTCCTTGCCATGTGCTAGACCTCCTCAAGCAGACACGAGAGCGCGTCCAGGAACGCGTCGTTCTCCTCCAGCTTGCCGACCGTGACGCGCAGGCAGTCGGTGAGCCCTGGCGCGGACGAGAAGTCGCGCACCAGAATCGAGTACTCGTCGCGCAGGCGCTCGCGCACCCGATGCGCGTCAGGCACCCGTACGAGCAGGAAGTTCGCCGCGCTCGGCCACACCGTGACGCCGCGGCCTGAAAGCTCCTGGAGCCCCTGGGAGAGCCGCGAGCGCTCGGCCACGATCTTCTCGATCGTGGGATCGAACGTCTTGCGCTCCCTCACCGCGACGAGCGCCGCCGCCTGCGAGAAGACGTTCACGGAGTACGGCTGGCGCACCGCCGCCATGGCCGCCATCACGTCAGGGCATCCCAGCAGGTAGCCGATGCGCGCACCCGCGAGACAGTACGCCTTGGAGAGCGTGTGCAGTATTACCAAGTTGTCATATTTTGCGAGGAGCGGCTCCGCGGAGGAGCCCTCCGGCGCGAACTCCATGTACGCCTCGTCGAGAAGGACGACCCCCGGACACGCCTCGCAGAGCCGCGCCGTGTCCTCCACAGAGAAGAGGTTGCCCGTGGGGTTGTTGGGCGACGTCACGATGACGAGGCTCGCGTCCGCAGCGGCCCGCACGAGGGCGTCCGCGTCCGCCTCGTACGTCACGGGGTCGCGGTCGACGTCGACCACCTCGGTCTCGACGAGCTCCGCATAGAGGCGGTAGACGGAGAAGGTCGGCGTGCAGTTGACGAGGATGTGCCCGCTGCCGCCAAAGGCAAGCAGCAGGTTGAAGATGAGCTCGTCACCGCCGTTGCCCACGATGACCTGGCTCGGGTCGACGCCGTGCCAGGCGGCGAGCTCCGCGCGAAGGTCGGGCGAGAGGGGCTGGGGGTAGCGGTTCGTGGCAACCCCGCGGAGCGCCTCGTCCACCTTGGCGCGCACCTCCGCGGGCATGCCGTAGGTGTTCTCATTCGCAGAAAGGTTGACCCTCACCTGGGAGAATGCCGGGTCGTACGGCTCGAGTGCCGCAGCCGAGGGCCGCATCACGGCACGGAACCTGTCGCTGATACCTTGGGGCACGGTGCCCTCCAATCATGTCCCGCCCAGCCGCGTCACGCGGTGGGCACGCCGCCTACTTGGACTGTCCGCCCTTGAGGTTGGGAACGCCCGGTTCATCAAGCTTACGCGGCCAGGCCGTCGCCATCGCATCTTGGCACGCGGCGGAAACGTCGGCGAAACGCTCCGTTTGCTCAGCCAGGAGCTTACGGCGCATGCCCACGGAGAGCGCGTGCGCCCAGAGGCCCTCTGCCTGCGCGAGCGCCTGGACGGCGGGGCCGTCCGCCTTGAGGCCCTCGGGCGTGTACGAGATGACGCTCGAGCGCTTCTGGAAGTCGTAGACGCCGAGCGGGTTCGAGAAGACCGCAGTGCCACCGGTCGGAAGCGTGTGGTTGGGTCCAGCCACGTAGTCGCCGAGCGGCTCCGAGGACCAGGGTCCCACGAAGATCGCGCCCGCGTTCTGGATGCGACCCAGCAGGTCGAAGGCCTTGTCGCAGTGGAGCTCGAGGTGCTCCGGCGCGATGAGGTTCACGGCGTCCACGGCGGCGTCCAGGCTGGGGCAGCTCACCACGAGGCCATGCTCGAGCGAGGCGCGCGTGATCTCCTCGCGCGGGGACTGCGCCACGAGGGACTCGACGGCTGCATTGACGCCTTCCACGAGGTCGGGCGCGTCCGTGACGAGGTAGCAGGTCGCGAGCGGGTCGTGCTCCGCCTGCGCCATGAGGTCGGCCGCGACGACCACGGGGTCGGCCGTGGCGTCCGCGAGGACGCAGACCTCGGAGGGACCGGCGACCATGTCGATGCCCACGTCGCCGGAGACGTAGCGCTTGGCCGCGGCGACGTACGCGTTGCCCGGGCCGACGATCTTGGAGACCTTGGGGATGGACTCGGTCCCGTAGGCCACGGCGCCGATCGCCTGCGCGCCGCCGACCGCATAGACCTCGTCCACGCCCGCGACGGCCGCCGCCGCGAGCGTGTAGGCGGAAAGCGAGCCGTCACGCTGCGGCGGGGTGACCATGATGACGCGCGGGACGCCCGCGACCTTTGCGGGCACCGTGTCCATCAGGACCGTGGAGGGGTACTGGGCGCGGCCGCCCGGCACGTAGACGGCGACGGACGGAACGGGCGTCACCTTGACGCCGAGGATCGTGCCGTCCTCGCGGGTCGTGAACCAGGATTGCTCACGCTCGCGCTCGTGGAAGTCGCGGATCTGGGCGTATGCCTTCTTGAGGGACGAGAGGAACTCCGGGTCGACCATGTCGAGAGCGCCCTTCACGACCTCGTCCGGAACGCGGAACGAGTCGGGGCAGGCGCCGTCGAACTTGAGGCAGAAGCCACGCACGGCCTCGTCACCGCCCTCGCGCACGGCGTCCACGATCTTCTCGGCCGACTCCATGACCTCGCGGGGCAGGGCGCCCTGGCGCTCGAGGTCTGACTGCTGGAGCCGCTGGCTCCCGGTTAG
>QOUO01000025.1 GCA_003862195.1 Coriobacteriaceae bacterium
CGTATAATAAATATTCGCTGTTCAGGCAGCCATCGGTTGCCAGCTTAGCTCAGTTGGTAGAGCACCGCTCTCGTAAAGCGGGGGTCATCAGTTCGAGTCTGATAGCTGGCTCCATGTAAATTCGCAGGTCAACGGCTATGGAGGTCGTTGGCCTGCTTTCTTTTGCGATGCGGGCCGGCGCGCCTACCTGCGGTTGGTCTACGGCCTCCCAATCTGCCCCCGGCCTCTAGTCCCCAATTCGTGCCCCCCAGCCCTTGCGCCAAGAAGATCGTTGCGTCCTTCTCGCCCTGCCGTGCGAGGCGTTTGGTCGCCAGACCAGTTGCGCGGCTTGTCGATGCGACAAATCTGGGCGCGTGACCGTTGGCCGCCGCCGTCACTCCCCGGATAATCGAGCGGATAGTCAAATTGGGATCCCTGGCTCGCGGAGCCGGGTGGCTTTTGGCAGGGGGACGCACATGGCAGAAAAGGCGCGGTCCAAGGTGGGTTCCTACGGGCTCTGCTTTCTGGTTGGGGGAGTCTACGGCGTGATTGGCCAGCTCATAGGCGTCGCGCTCGAGCCTGTGGTGGGCGCTGGCCTTGCGGCCCCCTGCACGCTACTCTGCCTGGGCGTGCTGGCCGTCCTGCTGTACGTGCCGGGCATCCACCAGCGGATCGCTGCGGTCAGCGGGTTTGGCTCAATCCTTCCGTTCAACGGGTTTGCCTGCGGCATTGCGGATGCCTTCCAGGCGGGCTACGCGGACGGAGGCGGCGTGTCCGGTGGGCTGCGTGGCGTCGGAAGGCTCTTCTTTCACGTGATCGTCCTCAGCTCCGTGGTGAACATGCTCGCGGGCGTGCTGGCAGCCAACGTGGCGCTTCCCAAGGTCGCCGTGCCGCACGCCGTCCCCATGCCGATGGCGGTCGCGGCGGGCTTCGTGGTGGCGGGCCTCGTTTGCATCGCCTTCCAGGCCGTGACGGACGCTGGCGGCTTCCAGGTGCCAAACGTGCTGCTGGTGGGGCAGTCGCTCGGCGGCGTGCTCACGCTGTTTGGCGTCACGGACGTGCTGGCCGCGCTCGGCGGGTACTCCTTCAAGATCCTGGTCATGGGCGCCGGCCAGGCCGTCATGGCAACCACGGCGCTCGCGTGCGGCGGAAGCGCCCTCATGCTGCTCGTCACCTGGGGAACGTTCTTCGCGCTTGCGCTGTTTGGCATCGTGGCGGCGCTGCTCAACCTCAGGCTTCGCGCCAGGTAGGCAGCGAGTCCCACGCGCCGCGTGCCGGGCGAGAAGGACCGCCCCCCTCGTCGCAGCCGTCTGCCGCGTCCGCGCGACCGTTCAAACAACAGACCGATTTCCTTTGAGGCCCGGTGTCTGCCTGCAGGCACCGGGCTTCTCGTCTGTCTGCCCTGACCGTTCGCGACCGTATTGCAACCGTTCAGTCAAAATCAATCATCGGAAGTGACGGAAAATGATTGTAATTGACGGAAAACTGGTGCATACTGCTTGGTAGTGAAAGGGAGGTGCCAGAGATGCTTGCCACGGAACGCCACGACCTCATACTGCGCCTCGTCGCGGAGCGGGGGAGCGTCACCACGCCCGAGCTCATGTCCGCGCTCGACGCGTCGGAGTCGACCGTCCGCCGCGACCTGGACGCGCTCAGCAGCCAGCGCAAGATCGTCCGCGTGCACGGCGGCGCCTGCGCACCAAAGCGCCGTCTTGTGGTGCAGGATTCGCCCGTCGCCCAGAAGCGTGCCCAGAACCTGCCCGCGAAGGAGCGCATCGCCGCGTACGCGGCCGCCCTCGTGGGTCCGGACGACTTTGTGTACGTCGACGCGGGCTCGTCCACCATGCTTCTTGTGGAGCACCTGACCGAGACCCGCGCGACGTTCGTCACCAACTCGCTGCCGCATGCCCAGGCGCTGCTCGCAAAGGGTGCGAAGACCTACCTCCTTGGCGGGATGGTGAAGCCGGTGACCGAGGCCGTCGTGGGGCCGGACGCCATCGCGGCTCTGGCGCGTATGCACTTCACCGTGGGGTTTTGGGGCACAAACGGCATCTCGCCCGACGCGGGCTTCACCACGCCGGAGCTCGAGGAGGCGAGGGTGAAGGAAGCCAGCCTGCGCCAGGCACAAGCCGCGTACGTGCTGGCAGATTCAAGCAAGTTCGGCCAGGTCTCGCTCGTGACGTTTGCGCAGTTTGACCAGGCGACCGTCATCACGGACCACGTCGACCCAAATGGCGCCTATGGCAACGCCCCCAACATCGTGGACCTAGAGGAGGAGCACCAATGATCTACACCGTCACCTTCAACCCCTCGATCGACTACATCGTGAGGATGCCCCGGCTGGAGCCCGGCGCCATCAACCGCGTGACGTACGAGGACATCCTGCCGGGCGGCAAG
Organism: Coriobacteriaceae bacterium; assembly: GCA_003862195.1. Lineage (GTDB taxonomy): Bacteria > Actinomycetota > Coriobacteriia > Coriobacteriales > Atopobiaceae > Parafannyhessea. The sequence continues at coordinate 2,377 of QOUO01000025.1, forward strand.
GGCATCAACGTGAGCATCGTGCTCTCGAACCTGGGGCACGAGTCCTGCGCCCTCGGCTTCGTCGCGGGCTTCACGGGTGCAGAGATCGTCCGCCTCATGCAGACGTCCGGCGCCAAGAGCGACTTCATCCAGGTCGCGGAGGGCATGTCCCGCATCAACATGAAGATCAAGGCTGCCGAGGAGACCGAGATCAACGGCATCGGCCCCAAGATCCTCGAGTCCGACATCGACGCGCTCTACGCCAGGCTCGACGCGCTCAAGCCGGGCGACACCCTCGTGATCGCGGGCTCCGTCCCCTCGATGCTCCCGTCCGACATGTACGAGCGCATCATGGGCAGGCTCGACGGGCGCGGCATCAACATCGTGGTCGACGCGGAGCGCGACCTGCTCGTGAAGGTCCTGGGCTACCACCCGTTCCTCATCAAGCCCAACAACCACGAGCTGGGCGCCATCTTTGGCGTGGAGCTCGCCACGCGCGACGAGGTCGTGCCCTACGCGCGCAAACTACAGGAGAAGGGCGCGCGCAACGTGCTGATATCCATGGCGGGGGAGGGCGCGGTCCTCGTGCCCGAGTCCGGGGACGTCATCATGAGCGAGGCCCCCAAGGGCACGGTCGTCAACTCCGTCGGCGCAGGCGACTCCATGGTCGCCGGCTTCCTGGCGGGCTACCAGGAGAGCGACGGCGACTACGCCACCGCGTTCAAGATGGGCGTCGCGACCGGCTCTGCGAGCGCCTTCTCTGCAAAGCTTGCGACGCGTCCCGAGGTCGAGGCGCTGCTCAAGACCCTTTAGCGCTTCTCGACCGCTTTCATTGCATGGCATGCCGGCCCCACACGGGGGCGGGCTCCGTTGGGCGCACCGGGTGCGCCCGTACGTAAGAGAGGAGAGTCAGACGTGAAGATCACGGATCTGCTCAAACCCGAGGGAATCAAGGTGGGCGCCACGGCCAAGAGCCAGGACGACGCCATCGACCAGCTGATCGCCCTCCAGGACGCCTCGGGCAACATCAGCGACACCGTTGCGTACAAGAAGGCGATCCTGGCCCGAGAGGCGGAGTTCTCCACCGCCGTCGGCGACGGTATCGCGATTCCGCACGCAAAGACCTCGGCCGTCAGGCGAGCTGGTCTTGCGGCCATGACCGTGCCGGGCGGCGTGGAGTGGAACGCCCCCGACGACGCCCCCGCGGACCTCATGTTCATGATCGCCGCGCCTGAGGGCCAGAACGACACCCACCTGCAGATGCTCGCCCAGCTGTCCAAGCTCCTCATGCACCAGGAGTTTGCGGATGCCCTGCGCGCCGCCAAGACCCCGGAGGAGTTCCGCTCCGTCATCGATCGCGCGGAGGCTGAGCGCGAGGCCGCCGATGCCGCAAAGGCGGAGCCCGAGGCGGTTGCCGCCGCCGGATATCCCGAGGTCCTCGCGATCACGGCCTGCCCCACCGGCATCGCCCACACCTACATGGCGGCCGAGAACCTGGAGAAGAAGGCCAAGGAGATGGGCGTCACGCTCAAGGCCGAGACCCAGGGTTCCGCGGGTGCGAAGAACATCCTGACCGCAGACGAGATTGCCCACGCCAAGGGCATCATCATCGCCGCGGATAAGAACGTCGACCGTGCGCGCTTTGGCGGCAAGCAGGTCCTCTCCACTAACGTCTCCGCCGGCATCAACGAGCCGGAAAAGCTCATCCAGACCATCCTCGACGGCAAGGCGCCCGTCCAGGAGGGCGCCACGGTCACGGCCGCAGAGACCGCGGGCGAGAAGGACTCGGCCTGGCACGTGATCTACAAGCACCTCATGAACGGCGTCAGCCACATGCTGCCCTTCGTGATCGGCGGCGGCATCCTCACGGCAATTGCGTTTCTGATCGACCAGCCGGGCCTCGGCACGGCGGCGTACGGCTCCTCGATTCCCGCGGCGGCCTTCTTTAAGACCATCGGCGGCGAGGCCTTCGGCATGATGCTCCCGATCCTTGCCGGCTTCATCGCCATGTCCATCGCGGACAGGCCCGGCCTCGCCCCCGGCTTCGTCGGTGGCCTGTTCGCCAAGACCGGCTACAGCATCTCCTACCTCACGCTCATGAACACCGATGCCAAGGCGGCCGCCGCGTCCTGCGTCTCTGGCGGCTTCATCGCGGCGCTGTTCGCGGGCTTTGCCGCCGGCTACATGGTCCTCGGGATCGAGAAGCTCTGCGACCACCTGCCAGATTCCCTCGAGGGCATCAAGCCCATGCTCATCTACCCGCTGCTGGGCACCCTCGCCATCGGCGCGGTCATGTTCCTGCTCAACCCGATCTTCGGCGCCATCAACACTGCACTCAACAACGGCCTCAACAGTATGGGCACCACCAACATCATCCTGCTCGGCGCCATCGTCGGCGGCATGATGTCCATCGACATGGGCGGCCCGTTCAACAAGGCGGCCTACGTCTTCGGCACCGGCGCCCTTACCGCCGGCACCACCTCCGGCCAGCTCGTCATGGCGTCCGTCATGGTCGGCGGCATGGTTCCGCCCCTGGCCATCGCACTCTCCACGACCATCTTCAAGAACAAGTGGTCCAAGGCCGACCGCGACGCCGGCATCGTGAACTACATCATGGGCCTCTCGTTCATCACGGAGGGCGCCATCCCCTTCGCCGCGGCCGACCCCGGCCACGTCCTCCCGTCCTGCATCATCGGCTCCGCGCTCGCCGGCGCGCTCTCCGCGGCGTTCGGCTGCACCAGCCCCGCCCCGCACGGCGGCGCCTGGGTCATTGCCGTCATCGGCAACCCCGTCGGCTACCTCGCGGCGCTCGCCATCGGCTCCATCGTGGCATGCCTGATCCTCTCGCTCTGGAAGAAGCCGTATCAGGAGGCCTAGTCTCTCGCATGGCATAGCGTCCCCAAAGAGGTGGCGGTCCCTTGTGGCCGCCGCCTCTTCACATGGGCGCGCCCGTTCGTCCCGCGCCGCCGCACAAGACGTCGCGCCATGGGGAATACTCTCCTCAGGACCACGCGTCGCCGATGCGCCGTCAACGCAGGTGGGAGGGGGCAGACATGGGTTTTCGCTGGCCGTGGAGGCGCAAGGCAACGGCATCCGTGCCGGACGAGGTGGCCGCCGCAAAGCATGCCGGCGCGCTCGCCCAGGACATCGCCCGCGCGGGAGGGGGCGCTCCCCAACGGCTCCGCCTGCGCTACGCGGGCAAGGTGCAGGCCGTGGGCTTCCGCTTTCAGGCGCAGCTGCTCGCCAAGAGCGCGGGCTGCGTCGGCTGGGTCAAGAACCTCGACGACGGAGACGTGCTCGTCGAGGTCCAGGGCACACCATCCCAGCTCGAGGCGTTCCAGCGCGGCATCGAGGACCTCTCGGACAGCCCTGACACCTGGATCTCCTGCCACCTTGCGTCAAAAGAAGTGCTGCCGCTGGCACAGGGCGAGAAGGACTTTCGCGTGCGATATTAGGCACGCCCTCGGGCTGCCATCCGCCGCCCGCAGGGAGGCTACAGCTCGTGCCTGACGATGCGAACGTCCGGGCCGTCGATCTCCATCGTCATGAACGTGCAGCGCCCGGACCCCGGCTTGGGCATGAGCGTGCCGGAGTTCACCACAAGCGCGTCCGCGGGCCCTCCCGCATCCTCCTGCCAGCGGTGCGAGTGGCCGTAGATCACCACGTCCGCGTCGAGCGCCGCCGCGCGCTGCCGCAGCCGTACCAGGCGAGGGGAGCGGTACGTGTGCCCGTGCGTCACCATGATGCGGTGCGTCACTTCACCTCCGCGCATCGGTGCTCCCTGGTGGTAGCTAAGCGCCCGCACGCCCGCGATGCCGTCCGCGGCAACGTCAATCACGAGCTCGTCCGCCGGATGCATGGGCTCGAGCGCGGCGTCGTTGTTCCCATGCACCAGGTAGACGGGCTCGGGAAGGTTCAGCTCGTCGATGGCGGCCATCGGCATCTGCAGGTCGCCCGCAATCAAGATGGCGTCCAGGGGGCCACCGGCCCGCGCAGCCACCACCGCGTCCTGAAAGTGCCCGACCTTCGTGTGTATGTCAGAGCAGACCATGAGCCTGATCATGCGGCCTCCAACCCCTCAAACCAAAGTGTGGCTACAGTGTAGGCGCGAAGCATGTCACAGGGATGGCAGGCCATATCAAGACGAGAAGAGCGACACGTCGTGGTCGATAGTCCTTCTCATCCAGAAGCTCTTGTACGTGTGACGTGCTGACCTATCCCTGCGTCAGCCAAGCCAGAAACGCGGCCTGAACAATGAGCATGGCGGGAACCCCCAGGTAGAACGGGGGCTTGCGTGTCTCGTGGTGCGCAACCCTCATACCCAGAAGACCTCCCGCAGCGCCGCCAACTGCGGAGCAGCTAAGCAAAACCTTCTCGGGGACGCGCCACGCACCTCTGACGGCTCTTGCCTTGTCCAGGCAGAAAAGCGCAAAGGTGATGGCGTTGATTGCGGCGAGGTATGCCAGAAGGGTGTCCGAGCCCCATGCGGTAAGCGTGTCCATGCGCAAGATTGTATCGCACACACCAGCTGTGACCCATCATGCCCATCACCTTATCGCTTGCCGTTTGTGGTCGCCGCTGTGCATGCGAAGATATTCAAGTTGGCAAAATGGTATCAATTAGAGTTATCTTGTATGTATCGACTTACAATGTCAGTCTCGGTTGATGGGAGGGACACATGTCGCTCTTTGGGAAGTCTGCCAAGCAACGCCTGGAACAGTCAGGCTTTACGATTACGAAGACTCTCTTCGAGGCACCGCGGCTTTCCATGGTGCCGTCTCTGTACATGGACGAGAATCACCGCAAATGGGCCATAGTGCTGCATGGCATGGAGCCCGCCATTCACGACTACGAGGATATTCTCGACTGCAAGGTGATAGAAAACGAGGAAGTCGACGTCCGAAAGGACATGAGCCATCGCGACCTCTTTGAGAGCGTGCTCGAAAACCCTGCCGCGGTGGCGCGGGCGAACGCAAGCAGAGGAGGCAAGTACTGCACGCGCATGGACGTTGCACTGACGGTAAGGGGAACGCCTGGACAGGAGTCCACCATCGGCATACCCCTTATCGGCAGGGAGGTCCTGCGTAGTTCGAAGACCTATGTGCTTCTTCGTCAAGGGGCGGATAAACTGTGTGAGGACGTGCTGCGCATGAGGGATGCGAGCAAGGCTTCGTCGTAGGAGAGTACGTTGGTCCGCGGGAAGATTCCGCCGGCAGATGCTGCGGTCGAGAACATTCGAAATTACATTAATGTAAACGGCCTCTCTGAGGGAGAAAAGCTGCCCTCGGAACGAGACATGTGCGAGATGTGGGGGATATCGCGCTCTGCGTTGCGGAGTGCTATACGACACCTGACGACGATGCACGTTCTCGAGAGTCGTCAGGGATCGGGTACCTACGTCGCGCCCGCGCGCCCCATTTCATACTCAGGCGTCGGGAAGGTCATGGGCTTTAGTGACAACGTCCGTAGCAGTGGACATACGCCAAGCTCTCTGGTGGTGAGCCAGGGGACGTGCGATGCGGACGCCCACGTTGCGAAGAAGATGGGCATTGACGTCGACCACGCCGTCTTCAAGCTCGTCCGTCTGCGCCGTGTGGATGGTCTTCCATGCATGTTAGAAACCTCGATGGTCAACACTGACATCTGCCCCGGTATTGGCTCGCATGACTTCTCAAGGGAATCTCTCTTTGACGTGATTCGGGATGGCTATTGTCTGGATATCGCCCATGGCTGGGACAGCCTCTCGATTTCTAGGCTAGACGAGTGGGAGGCGGACTTGCTGGGGGGCAAACCTGGTACATCCGTGTTCTTTCAACAGGGTGTGAGCAGAGATAGCGACGGCAGATGCATCGAGTATTACAAGTCCGTCATTCGGCCAGATAGGTATACGTTCGTCAGTCTCTGCGGATGGCCCGTTGACTCTCGGAAGGCACTTTGGTGACATGATGGAAAACTTGGACACGGATAAGCCAAAGTACATACAGATTCGCGAAATCATACGTGATGAGATCGAAGATGGCCTCTACGAGCCCGGTAGCGCCATTCCCTCGGAGAACGATCTCGCGGAGCGGTTCGGAACGACACGCCTGACGGTAAGAAATGCCATAGATGCACTCGTTGCCGGCGGACTGTTGCGCCGTGTCCAGGGTAAGGGCGTTTACGTTATGTCGGAGCGACTCGGTGAGGCCGATGCGCTCGAGCTTGTGGGCTTTCGTGAAAGCGTCAGGGAGAAGAACGCGGTGCCGTCCGTCAAAGTTCTCTCTAAGGCTCGGCGTCCTGCGGGGGGCTTCTTCTCGCATCTCTTCGAGATTGGCGAGAATGATGACATTCTCGCGATTAAGCGCGTGAATTACGTGGATGACGTGCCCCTGATGATAGAGCGGACGTTTATTCCAATCTCCCTCTTTCCGAAAATCGAGTCCGTTGACGTTGGCGTTTTCTCTCTTTACCAAGTCTATGGCATGTTTGGGCATACCGTCGCATCGGCTGTCGAGCACCTCGATATGGTCGAGCTGGGAACGCGCGATGCACACCTGCTAGGAATCGAGGAGGGCTCTGCCGTCATTTCCTACGAGTGCGTGAGCTATGACGAAGACGGCACCGCGTTGGAGTTCGCGTCCTCGTATCGTCGCGGAGACCTTGGCGGGTACTCAGTAACGTATTAATACGTTAGCTATACCACTTAACAATAATTAAATACCATTCATCCTAAATGAGCGTGATTAGCCCATAAATGGTTCTAAATATCGCTAAGTTATCAATCAAATGGTTACAAAAAGTGCGCACATGTAATCAATAGATACCAAAGGTGAACGAGTGAGGGCGGAGGACAGCTTATGAAGGAGACCGAGAAGGTCGAGATTGTTTACTTCGACCAGGAGGGCTATCTGGAGGACGGCAAGGAGCTCTACGAAATCGGAAAGCAGATGAAGCAGTTCGCAGATGACGTTTGCGACGAGGGGTTTGACCACCTCTTCCTACTGGGCGTCGGCGGCACTTGGGATGAGTTTCTGCGCATGCAGTATGTCATGAACAAGTATGCCGACGCAGGCCATCAGGTAACGCTCCTCCATGCTGCAGAGTTCAACGTGATGGGCAGTAAGTCCATGACGAGTAATTCCGTGGTGCTCACCTCGTCCGAGTCGGGAACCACTCCAGAGGTCCTGCAGGCGGTAAAGACGCTCAAGCAGATGGGCGTGAGGGTCTATGCGATGACAAGGGCAGACGGCCCCATCGGACAGGCAGTGGGAGCCGATCACTGTGTTGCCATGAAAAACGATCATGGTAGCGGCGGATGTGAGAAGGGCTACTATCTCGCGGATTGCTTCGGCCTGAGGATTCTCAACCGTCAGGGCTTCTTCCCGAAGTATGACGAGTTCATTGAGCAGAGCAAGGGTTTCTGGCCGGCGCTCCTCGACATTCGCAAGCAGTTCGAGCCAAAGGCGGAGGCGTTCGCGAAGAAGTATGCGCTTGCGCCTTACACGATGTTCATCGGCTCTGGTGCGCTCTGGGGAGAGACCATCCTGTTTGCCATGTGCCTTCTCGAGGAAATGCAGTGGAAGCACACCCGCTACATCAGTTCTGCGGACTTCTTCCACGGAACGCTCGAACTCGTGGAGCCCGGCATTCCCGTTGTCCTCTTCAAGGGCGAGGATGAGTGTCGTGCGCTCGACGACCGTGTCGACGCATTCCTCAAGAGCGGGCGTACCGGGGATACGGACGTGACCGTCATTGACACGAAAGAGTATGCAATTCCCGGACTCGATAGCGACTTCCGCATGATTCTCTCTACCTACATCATCTCCGTGCTTACTACTGATCGCATGTCAAGGCACTACGAGCTCGTCACGAAGCACAACCTCAACTACCGTCGCTACTACCACCAGTTCGATTACTAAGACGGGTTCTGATTGTATGGCGTCACATCAGGGGTTCCGGGCGGCTGCTACGAACTGTGCCTACAGGTTCTACTCGCTTGAGTATTTTTTCTCCTCCTCCCAAAGGGAGGGCTTCGATGCCGTCGAACTCTGGTGCGGCTCCATGCACTTCTTCATGGACTATGCAACGAACGATTCCGTGAGCCGCATTGCCGCATTGTCAAAAAGGAGCGGGCTTCCCATCTGCGCCGTCTGCCCCGAGCAAAACAACCCCAAACCCTCGAACGTTGCCGCACGCGGAGATGATGCGATTCGGAGAAGTCGGCAGTATTTCAAGCGGGCAATTGACGTGGCGGCGGACTTGGGTGCAGGAATGGTCTCCATTACGTCTGGCTGGGGATTCCTGGACGAGTCTCGAGAGACGGCATGGGATCGAAGCGTGCGAATGCTGTCGACACTGGGGTCTTATGCCGGCGAGAGGGGCGTGACGCTTGCGCTTGAGGCGCTTCAGCCAGAGGAGTCAAACCTGTGCAATTGCGTGCGGGACCTTCGGACGATGCTCGAGGATGTGGGGAGTGCGCACCTCAAGGTGCTACTCGACACGGGTGCGATGTGGCGTGCGGGGGAGAGCGTGCGAGACTACATGGACGCATTCGGTAAGGATGTCGTGCATTGTCATTTTACCGATGCGAGAGAGACGTCTCACCTCGCGTGGGGCGACGGAGTACGGGATATGAGGGGCGATCTTCTCGCCCTTGCGGAAGCCGGTTATTCGGGATGCCTGACGTTTGAAAGTGTTGACCCGCGCTATTTTGTGGATCCAGCCGCTGCGGACCGACAGTCGCTGGCGGCACTAAAGAGGAATCTGGAGGAATTTGATACATGAGCAGGCAGTACATCATCGCTTCTCATGCGCACTTTGCGGAGGGCATCTTTGAGAGTGTGAAGCTCCTGGCGGGCGACCGGGATGACGTGAGTGTGCTGAATGCGTTCGTCGACGGGAACGACGACGTGGAGGCGGCGTCGAGGAGCCTTGTCGAGTCCATGCCTGATGACACGGATGTCGTTGTGCTCACCGATCTCATGGGAGGGAGCGTGAACAACGAGTTCACAAAGCTCATGCTGGCGAGGCCGAATGTCTACCTCGTCACGAACATGAACCTGCCACTTCTGCTCACACTCTTTCTCTCCGATGAAGATGAGGACACGGAATCCTTGCTGAGGCAGCTTGTCTCGAGTGACGAGGTAAGGCCGAGGTTCGTGAATGACGACTCAGCCATCGAAGAAGACGAGGACTTCTAGGCTCACAACTGAAACAAGGGGGTTCGAACATGATTCTGCTGACCAGGGTTGACCACAGGCTGTTACATGGCCAGGTCGCCGTGTCGTGGGTGCAGGGTTTGCAGGCAAATTGCATCTTCTGTGTGGGAGACCACGTGGCGAACGATCCCGTTTGGAAAATGACCCTCAAGATGGGCAAGCCAGCGGGATGCAAGCTCGTGATAAAGGATATGGCCCATGCAATCGAAGCCATCAATTCCGGAGTCACCGACAAGTATCGGATGCTCATCTGCGTGCAGACCATCGCGGAGGCGAAGCAGCTCATTGACGGATGCCCTCAGATAAAGAGCCTGAACCTCGGAAACACCAAAGGGAGTCCCACGACGCGTGAGGTGGCGCGCCAGGTCTTCCTTGAGCCAGAGGAGGAGAAGATTATTCGCGAACTGCTGGACAAGGGGGTGGAGGTGGAGATTCGTCCTCTTGCGGACGATCCGAAGATTGAAATCCAAGACGTACTCTAGCGGTCGTAAGAATCTCACAGCAACATTTGATTAGGAGGAGAGCATGCTTGTTAAGGCGATACTGATTTCGCTCGTGGCGGCATTCGCCATGTTTGATTATCAGCTCGGCACGCTCTACGCGTTCAGACCGATTGTGACCTGCCCGCTCGTAGGTCTCATCCTGGGTAATCTGCCGGCAGGTCTCGCCATTGGCGCGAGCTTGGAGCTTCTGTTCATGGGAAACATCTCCATTGGAGCCTACGTTCCGCCTGACGAGAAGGTGGGCAGTATCCTTGCGTGCGCCTTTGCCATAACGTTGGGCAAGGGTACCGAGGCTGCCCTCGCGCTCGCCATGCCCATCGCAACCATCTCTCTTGCCATCAGCAACGTCATCAATGGCCTCATGCCCGTTATAGTCGACAAGGCGGACGTTGCGGCGGCGAAGGGCGACCTGAAGGGTGTGTATGCGGCGCACTGGGCTATCGGACTCGTCGGGGTGGTAAAGGACGTCCTTCTCGTCGGATTTGCCTACTACCTGGGCGCCAATGCGGTTCAGGGCATCTTGGACTGGATTCCCTCCTTCATCATGGACGGCTTCGGAATCGCTGCCAACATCCTTCCCGCAATGGGCTTCGCAATGCTCGGCCGGCTGGTGCTCAAGCGTGAGGTCATGCCGTTCTTCTTCCTCGGCTTCCTGCTTGCCTCTTACATGAACGTGCCATCGCTTGGCGTCGCTCTCATTGCGATCATCATCGGAATCGAAAAGTTTGGCCTTTTGAATCCTCAGGCCAACACCGATAGTCCACAGCTCGCGGCGGAAGGAGATGATGACGATGACTTCTAATGAGGCCATGGTTTCGGGACGGGGCGTTTCACAGGAGGAGAATCCCTACAAGATTACGAAGAAGGACCTGATAAGGTCTTCCCTCAACGTAGGCGCTCTGGGCATGGAGTTCTCCTGGACCTACTACAAGCAAATGAACCTAGCTTTCTGCCTGATGGTGGCAGGAATGCTCAAGAAGATCTATCACGGAAGGCCGGACGACTATGCGGCGGCCTTGCATCGCCATGCGGCGTTCTTTAATATCACGGTGCAGTTTGCACCATTTGTGGGCGGCATTGCGATGGCAATGGAGGAGCGTGTAGCCCGGGGAGAGATTGAGCCCGAGTCCGTCAACGACGTCAAGGCCGCTCTCATGGGACCGCTCTCCGGCATCGGCGACGCAATCTTCCTCACTACGATTCGCGTTATCGCCGCTGCTGTCGGCATCTCGCTCTGCCAGGCGGGCAATGCCGCCGGCCCTATCGTCTTCCTGCTCATCTATAACATCCCTGCCTTCTGGCTTCGCGTTTGGGGTGTTCAGAAGGGCTATTCGATGGGTGTGAGCTTTCTCGAGAAAGCGTCTGAGAACGGGCTCATGACCAAGGTGATGGCTGCCATTGGCATCGTTGGTGCCATGGTTATCGGCGGTATGACCAAGGACATGTTCTGGGCGACCATTCCCGTACAGATTGGTGAGGCGGTTAAGGGCAAAGACCCGACTACCATCCAGAGCGTTCTGGACGGAATCATGCCCGGCATCGTCGGCATGTGCGCCTTCTGGATATACTACTGGCTTCTCTCCAAGAAGATCAACCCGATGTGGCTCATCCTTGGCACCATGGTGCTCGGTGTAGTCGGTGCGTTCTTCGGTTTCCTGGGATAGAAGTGTCGACTCTGTCGCTAGCTCGTTGATTATCGTAGCGTATACATAGGACGAGAAGGGCTTCCCCGATTGCTGCGAGTGTTCGCGGTGACGGTGGGAAGCCCTTTCTTTATATGCATTTTGAGATGCTGCCTCATGCCGAGGCGGATGGGGTGTCGAGATATTCTCTTCTTTCTAGAAGTCCTCTTCTTCGAGTTTCTCTAGGACGAAGTCGCGCCATCCCGGCAGCTCGAACCCAACCTTGCCGCGTCCGCGTTCCCCAATGACCCCCTTCTCAAGGAGACGCCTTCTGTACTGCGCCGCATAGCCCGTGCTCTTGCCCATGCGATTGGCGATGTCGGCGGTCAAGCTTACATTCTTGTCTGGAAGCATGGCTTTCACAAAGGCGAGGTCACCATCGGAAAGCTCCATGTAGGTGGTCTCCAATATGTTGGACCGCATCTCAAACTGAGCCGCCTCGATGCCGCTCTTAGCGGCGTCGAGGTCAATGCGGCTGCCGTTGCTCTGTGTCCACATGCGGTATCCCACCAGCTGCATCATGAAGGGGAAGCCGTCGATTGCGCTTGTTGCGGCAAGCAGTGCCTCGTCGGTTATCTGCTTTCCTCCCGCTTCGATAGTTTCTTTTAGCGCGACGCGGATGTCGCTGTCGGGAATGCGCGTAAGCTGATGGCGAGCCGCTCTTCTGAGGAAGGATATCGACTTGTCGTTAAGCACACGTGACACCTGGTAGGGAAGACCAGCTGCAAGGAGTGAGATTCTTCTGCCCTCTACAATGAGGTGCTGGTAGACGGAGGCGAGCTGCACCATCTCGTCAAATTCGGGCTGAAGTTCGTCGATTGTGATGAGAAGGCCGACGCCGTGTGGCTCCAGCTCGTCCAAAAGCGAGGTTAGGCGAGACCTCCAGTTCTTGCCCGCTTTATTGCTGTCGTCGTACTCCCATCCCAGGGGCGCAACGCCACCGATGCCGATAGAGTTGATTCGTGCCTTCTGCCCCTGCGCAAGAAGGTGCGAACCTGATCTGGCGGCTTGCTGAAGTATATCTTCGAGCATGCCGGGGACCGATGAGACGCGCGCGGTAATCCACCCACGCTCTTCCGCCTCGTCTGCAAGAAGGGTAAGGAGCGTAGTCTTACCCGTACCCCTGGCACCGGTGAAGATGGTCGTCAGGTTCGGGTCTCCGGGGCCGTTTACGAACGCGTCTTCGATATTCTCAATTACGTAGCGACGTCCTGCCATAAAGGGCGGTACTTGTCCGAATCCGGGCGTGAATGGGTTATTGAGAGCGGCCATGTGTCCTCCCAATCGCAAATCTCATAGTGTTTCGGTCTATCTCTATGGTATCCGGTTCCCTTGATTTCTTTTGTAACTTTTGGCAAATTTGGTAACGCGTTTACGCAGGTAGATATGCCTATTTGTCACACCGTTGGCAGTCTGTGGCACGCTGGCGGCCCATCTTGGCCGCTCGCGCGGTCGACGTGCCCCCTGGGGAAACGACGCCCGACCTTGGGGTAAGAGGAGAAGTACGAACATCTCAAGGTTTGGAGTTCACCATGGCAGACATCAACGACGTGTTCAGGTTCTTCAAGAGCGAGTCCCCCACGTACTTCCTTGCGACGGACGACGGAGGGCAGCCGCGCGTTCGCCCGTTTGGCACGGTCGACCTCTTCGAAGGCAGGCTGTACATCCAGACCGGAAAGAAGAAGGATGTCTATCAGCAGCTGCTTGCCAACCCCAAGGCAGAGATCTGCGGCGTGAGCGGTGGGGACTGGTGGCGCGTCTCGGGCGAGCTCGTCCCGGACGACCGCATGGAGGCGAAGCGCCACATGCTTGACGCCTACCCTTCGCTCCGCAAGATGTATGACGAAAACGATGACAACACCATCGTCCTGTACTTCAAGAACGCAACGGCGCGCTTCTGCTCCATGTCGGGAAAGCCCGCCGTGACCGTGGAGTTCTAGCAACGTTTGATGTGCTTAAGTGCGCTCGTTCTAGGACGATTGAGCTGGGAGGGAGCATGAGCTCGAAGGGTTCAGACCCGATGGAGGTATTCGTTGGACTGGCGCTTCGCGTGCTGGTAGCGGCCGTGGTGCTCGGCGTGGCGTTCCAGGTGTGCGAAGCCATGGGTCCCGTTGCCCGGGCAATCGCGTGCGCGTGCGGCGTCGCGGTCATGGTGTCGCTCCCGCTCATGACCGCGCGCATGCTCCTTGGTCCCGGCGTACGGCTCGACGGCCGCGCAAAGGCGACGCTTGGGGTGCTATTCGTGACGCTTGCGGTTCCCCTCGTGGCGCTTGGCATGGGTGGCAACCTGAACGGCGGCAGCGCGGCGGTCATGGTGCTTGTGCCGGAGGTGGCGTTTCTCGCCTCTCTTGGCAGCCGTCCCGGCGCGCAATAGCCGACTCCAGACAAGGTAAAGATTCGCGCCCACAGCGTTGCGTGTCGCGGGGCGAGAAGTACGTGCCGCCACGGTGGCCGCGTCCTTCTCGCCCCGCGTTTTGTGACTTGCGGCACTGGCGGACGGTGCGGCGCGAGGGGCGTGCCCAAGCGGAGTCGGTGCGACGTGCGACGTCCGAGGCTTCCCCATTGACAATAGCGTATATATACGATATATACAGTATACCCGCATGAGCACAGCGGCCTCTGCCCTGATGGACCGCGTGGGAGCTTGGGCGGAAGCTTCGTGAAAGAGGGGAGGCGCGCGTGCAGATTGTCATATCGAACTCTTCGGACAAGCCGATCTACGAGCAGGTGGCGTCGCAAGTTCGCTCGCTCATCATGTCTGGTGAGCTTGTGGCCGGCCAACAGCTGCCGTCAATCCGCGCACTGGCGGCAGAGCTGCGCATAAGCGCAATCACCACAAAGCGTGCTTATGCGGACCTTGAGACCCAGGGGTTCATCTGTACCGTGCCCGGCAAGGGGAGTTACGTGGCGGGGGACAACCTTGAGCTGCTGCGCGAGGAGCGCCTGCGGCAGGTTGAGGCGTCGCTCGCGAAGGCCGTGGAGGACGCACGCCTGGCAGGCATCGGGAAGGAAGAGCTGCACGAGATGCTCGACCTCGAGCTGGAGGAGGAACGATGAGCGCGGTATCGAAGGAACGCGAGGCGACCATGGGGCGTCCGTTTCGCACCATGGAGCCGTCCGGCGAACCCGCGGCGTTGGAACTGCGCCACGTTGCAAAAGGCTTTGACGACTTTGCCGTGCGGGATGTCTGCCTTTCGGTTCCCTGCGGCTCAGTCGTGGGACTCGTGGGAAGAAACGGTGCCGGCAAGACGACGCTCATGCGCCTGGTACTTGGCACGGCGAGGCCTGACAGGGGCTCTGTTGTGCTGTTTGGACAAGACGTGACTGTGGCGGGGCAGGAGGCGCACGCTCGGGCGCGCATGCGTACGGCCACGGTCGCGGCCGTGTGCCCGTATCCCGGCTATCTCACGATTGGCGAGGTAGCGACCGTGTACACGCTTTCGTACCCGACGTTCGACCACGCCGCGTTCGAGGCTCTTCTCGACCGCATGGACATCATGCACCAATCCGAGGGCGCGCACCGGCCGGTCTCGGCGGGGTTGCGCGTGGGCGACCTCTCGCGCGGGCAAGGCATGAAGCTGCAGCTTGCGGCATGTCTTGCCACGGGTGCGGACCTGCTGGTACTGGATGAGCCCACGGCTGGCCTTGATCCCATCGTTCGCGACGAGCTGCTGCAGATGCTGCGCGAGCACATGGCCGCGCACCCGGATTGCTCCGTGTTGGTGTCGTCTCACATCACGGGCGATTTGGAGCGCCTGGCAGACTACATCGTGATTGTGGACGAGGGGCAGGTTGTTCTTTCGGCCGAGAAGGACGAGCTTACCGACGTGATGGGCGTGGCGCGGCTGCTGCCCGCCCAACTGGAGCGCGTGCTGGACGAGGGGATTGTGCCGCGCGGGGAACTGCGCGTGCGCGAAGACGGGCTTGCCGGTGCGAGCGAGGTGCTGGTGCCCGACCGTGCTGCGTTCGTTCGCGCGTACCCCGACATGGTGTGCGACCGTGCTGCGATAGAGGACGTGATGCGGCTGGTCGTCCTGGGAAGGAGCCTGTGATGAGCAAGGCGTATCTGTACTGCGACTGGTGCTACATGAGGTCAAACCTTCGTGCCAGCCTCAAGTCCATGCTGCTGGTGATGCTGATTGTGTCGATACCGGTGGTCCTGGGATCCGCAGACGGCGTTCGTAACCTTGATGCCACCATGCTCGTGAACACGTTCGCGTGCATGGCGCCGGGAATTCTGGCCGTAAGCGGCATGACGGGGCTCTTTTACGCTGATGAGGCCGACGGCTGGCAGGAGGCCCGGCTGTGTCTGCCCGCAACGCGGGCGCAGCTGGTGGGTTCGCGCTTTCTGCTGGCTGCGGTTATAGTGCCGGCAGCCACTCTTGCGGGCGCACTCGTGGGCGTGGCGGTTACGGCCCTCACGCGCCTTGCGCCACAGGCGTTTGGCACGTGGCGCCTGAGTTCGGACCTTGCGGTAGGCGTGTGCCTTGATGCGATGGTCATGCTTGTGGTAACGGGCTTCCAGATGGCGGTCTACTTCGCCATGGGAGCGCGCCGTGGCCGTGTTATGGGGCTTGTGCCTGCGCTTATGGTGGTTATCGCGCTAGTGGGGCTTACGGGTTCCGGTGTTGCCATGATGGATGCGAGCGGTGGGCCCGCCATGCCCAGCCCATTTGCCACGGCGCTGTTTGTACTGGCGTGGCTTGCGGGGAGCGTATGTGCGTACCTGCTGGCACTTGTGGTGGCGCGTCGCGCGTTCGCCCGTCGCGAACTGTAGGCGGGTCCAACTCCGTATGACATTACCCTTGCGCGCATGCAAGAAAGGCGGGCCCCGTACTGGGACCCGCCAGAGGCGAACGCCGTATCAGCCGTAGTTTGCCGTGCGCGGAGACCTTCGCTCCTGTACCGCTGTCGTTTCCTAGACGGCGATCAGCTTGCCATCCTCCATCCGGAAGACCCTGTCCACCAGGTCGAGCACGCGCTGGTCGTGCGTCACCATGACGGCGGCCTTGTTGCGCTGGTGTGCTTCCTGCCGGATCATCTGCACCACCTGCCTGCCCCTTTCGGAGTCGAGGGAGGCCGTGGGCTCGTCTGCCAGAATGAGCCTCGCGTTGGTGGCGAAGGCGCGGGCGATTGCAACGCGCTGCCTTTCTCCACCAGATAGCTGCGCGGGGTGCTTGGTGGCGACGTTTGCGATGCCCAGCTCCCCAAAGAGCTCGCGCGTGGCTGTGCGATCCGCGCCCAGCATCACGGTGAGCTGCTCCTCGGCCGTGAGGTAGGGCAGGAGCTGGTGGTTCTGGAAGATGAAGCCGATCTGCTCGCGGCGTAGCTTCGTCCACGCGCGCTGCGGCAGGTGCGAGACGGCGCGTCCGCAGATGGCGACGTCACCCTCGTCCGGGGAAAGCATCATGCCCGCGATGTTGAGCAGGGTGGACTTGCCGCTTCCGGAAGGTCCCACTACGGCTACGAGCTCGCCTGCGCCAACGCTTAGATTAACGTGGTCTAGCACGCACCGCTGCTCTTCTCCGTCGGCATACGACTTCACGATGCCGCTCATGCCCAGTATCGTCTCGCTCACTGAAAATCACCCCCGATGACCTTGGCCGGGTCAATTCGCGCCACGCGGGCGACGGATGCCAGGCTGCTTAGGATCGAAACCGCCACAAATGCCACCAGCACAACGGCCACTTGGGCGGGTACGAGGTAGAACGGCATGGAGGCCGGTAGCGCCGCGCTCATGGCGGTGGCGAGGCCGCAAGCGATGGCTGCGCCGAGCGCCGCGATCAGGAACACCTGGCTCACGATGGTGCAAGAGACCTTGGCCGTGCTGGTGCCGATGGCCTTCATCACGCCAAACTCCTGCTCCTTCTGCATGTTGATCACGAAGAAGAACACGCCGATGATTACGGCGGTTATGGCCATGAGCAGCCACTCGACCATGGTGATGGTCATCTGCTCCGCCTTGTAGCCGGGAAGTGCCTCCACGATCTGCGCCTTGGTGTAGCTTTCGGTTCCCTTTACGTGGGCCGCGAGCCTGCCGCTGATCGCGACGGCGTGCACGGCCTTCTGGTACATGGGGTTGCCCCTCTCGCCCATGGCGTCGAACGTATCCACAGAGACGTACGCCACAGATACGTGTCCGTACATCTTGTCCTTCGTGAATCCGACGACCTTAAGCTTTACGCCTGAGGACGAGTCCTCGACGGTGTCGCCAAGCTTGATGCCCTTATCCTGGAAGGCGTCGTCGAGAATGACCTCGCCCTTTCCTGCGGAGAGGCCCGTGCCCGCGTACGTCTTGGGGGCGAGGAACCCCGCGGGGTCGATGCCAAAGTACGTGACGTCGATCTTCTTGTCGCTGGACGCCTTCTGCAGGTAGGCGCGCTGGATGTCAAGCGGAGTCTGCCGGCTTCCGTACTCGTCCTGCAGCTTCTTGTACTGGGCGTCCGTCAGGCTCGATACGGTGATGAGCTTCTCGGAGTCCTTGCCCAGCACGAAGGCGCTGGCATCCATGGTCTCGATGCCAGAGGACACCGCCCTTCCCAGACCGCTCACGAGTCCCGAAAGGAAGAGCACCATGAACATCATCAGAATCACGATGATCTCTACCAGGAGGTACTTCTTCCAGTTGTATGTTAGTTCCTTCCATGCAAGTCTCACTGCATGCCTAGTTCCAATCGACTACGCCGTGCTTGATGCATAGCGAACAATCAAATAGCGCGCAATAATAATAGCGCTTGCGCACCCGATGCGACCGTCACGACCGAAGGCGGTCCTTCTCCCCATGAAAAGGACATTGGAAGTATGCTGTTGTCTGGCAACGCATGGAGGTAGATTGCGAGGTAGCGGATGTCGCTGGCGCCGTCAGTCATCGTGGACGTGCCCTTTCGCGAAGAGGGCGGCCTCGTGGAGGAGGCGCTCGACGGAGTAGATTCCCAAATTGATGACCGGGAGCTCACTCCCGAAGGCCGCGAGCTGCTTAAGACGTACCCCACGGTCTACATCATCAGGCGTCAGGTGCGACACCAGACAAAGCACGAGATTCGTGAGGAGTACCTCCTGTACGTTGGCGAGACCAACTCCATCGCGCGGAGGACCAGGGAGCATTATTCGGACGAGAAGACCTATCGCTCGGAGGCGGCGCGCAATGCCTGGCGCCAGCTTAACGAGGGCGGCTCGAGGATGCTGGTCATCGGGCAAGACCACTTTAACAAGTCGCTTACGCTCGACCTCGAGAACACCTTCCTGAGCTACCTGCTTGCCTCGGGCGCGAAGCACGTCACGCTGGTCAACGGGCGCGGCAACCCGCAGGATGACTATTACACCAAGGCCGACCTGCCCGCGATCACCTCCGGCGTGTGGCGGCGACTCAACAGGTACCGGCCGCAGCTCTTTCTTGCGGAGGCGGCCATCAGGGACTCCGCCATCTTCAAGGCGTCACCGTTTCACGCCCTGGGACCGGAGCAGCTTGTGGTGGAGGGCAAGATAATCGCGCGCCTCGGGCAGACGCTGCAAGACGTGCGTCCCACTGGGGATGTTGTGGGCAACAATGGCGAACCTGCGGTGCGGAAGGGCGAGCTCATGATCGTGGAGGGGCTGGCGGGCACCGGCAAGACCGTCCTCCTGAGCCACCTGTTCCTGCGGGTCATGAACGAGCTGAGCGCTGATGGCCGACCCATCAGCGCGAGCCTGCTCGTCAACCACGACGAGCAGCTTACCGTCTACAACCAGATCATGGTGCGGCTCGGCCTTCAGAACAAGCCGGGGAAGATCGTCTTCAAGCCAGCATCGTTCATAAACGCCCACAGCAAGGGCGGGTACGGGACGGGCCTCGACAGGCAGGACCATCCTGCGGATCCCGTGGACGTGGCGCTGATAGACGAGGCGCACCTGCTGCTCAACCAGGGCAGCCAGGCGTACCGCGGCTCGCGCAACATGCTGGTGGACATCATGCGCCGGGCCCGCGTGGTCATAGCGGTGTACGACCTGGAGCAGGTGCTTCGCAAGTCGCAGGAGCTCGCCCCCGCCATGCGCGCGGCGCTGTTCCCCACAGGTCGCTTTGCCGATGACTCGGTGGAGTGCCCACGCAGGGACGCCCGTCTGTGCAACTTCGACTTCCACGTGACAAACCTGCTGCTGCGACAGCAGTTCAGGATCGACGCCTGCGACGAGGTGGTCCGGTGGATCGACGACTTCGCAAACGGTCGCGGCATCGGGTGCATTCCCACGGACCCGCCGCGCGAGGGGCATGAGCCCTACCAGATAAAGGTGTTCGAAACCCCCTTTGAGCTGCAGTCCGCCATACAAGAGAAGGCACTCACGTTTGACGAGGGGAGCGGCAAGATCGTGGACGCCGAGTCCCACGGGCTCTCGCGCGTGCTGGCCACGTACGACTGGCCGTTCTCGAGCAAGAGAAAGTCGAAGTCCGGGGCGTGGGAGGTCCAGATCTTCCGCGAGCACAGCGAGTGGGTTGCCTTTGGGGAGGACGACGGGTCGCTCCCGCACGAGGTCGAGGTTGCCGTTGCCTCCGGCGGGGCCGGCGACTACTTCCATATGCCTTGGAACTACCAGACGGAGCCCCACGACGCTCGGGAGGCGGCGGGCGAGAAGGGCAAGGCGTGGGCGGAGCAGCCCCACACGCTTAACGAATGCGGCTCCATCTACACCATCCAGGGCTTCGACCTCAACTTTGCGGGCGTGATCATTGGGCCCTCGGTCTGCTGGCGCGACGGGCACGTGGAGTTTGACCCCTCCAAGAGCAAGAACCGGCAGGCCATCAACGGCAGCGACGCGCCCAAGGAGAACCTGCGGCACGAGCTGAACGTTCTTCTCAAGCGCGGCGTGCACGGGCTCTACCTGTTTGCGGTCGACCATGAGCTCGAGGAGCACCTGCTCAAGATGCAGGGTGCCTAGCAGCCTCCGCGGCCCCTTGACTTCTTTTGCAACTTTTGGCATTTTTGGCAAATTTTGCTTTTTTGGCAAATCGGCATGCTGGTGTCGGAGGCGGATGTACCTGTTGCGCTCCGAGGGGCTCTGCCAACCGTGGCCGTTCGCTACCTTTGGAAGAGCCAGGCCAGAAGAGCGGCCTGTGCCACAAGCATCGCGGGAACTCCCAGGTAGAAAAGGTGTTTTCTGGCCTTGTGGTGCGCAAGCCGCATGCCGACGAGGCCGCCCAGCGCACCGCCTGCGGCCGAGCAGCCAAGCAGTACCCTCTCGGGAATGCGCCATGCGCCACGGGCCGCCCGCGCCTTGTCCACGCAGAAGAGCGCAAAGGTGGCGACGTTGACGAGCGCCAGGTAGGCGAGAAGGGCGTCCATGCCCCCTGTTGCAAGAGTACTCATGCGGAAGATTGTATCGCCTTGCGGCGCGGTGACATAATGGTCTGCAGGCACCGTGTGTGAGGAGGGGCAATGGGCTCCGGGTAGAAGGATCCGATGGAGGCCCTGGTCGGGCTGGCGGTCCGCGTTGTTGTGGCAGTGCTCGTGTTCGCCATCGCGTTCGAGATTTGCGAGCAGCTGGGGACGGTGTGGCGCGCCGTCGCGTGCGCCGCGGGCGTTGCCGTGATGGCGTGGCTACCGCTGATGGGCATGCGCGCGCTGTTTGGCCCGGAGGTACGCCTGGGCGGCCCTGGCTGGGCCACGTACCTGGTGTTCATCGTTACGCTCGCGATTCCCCTGGTGGCGTTTGGCATGCAGGGGAGCATGAACGGCGGCACTGCGGCGGCCATCGTGCTGGTGCCGGCGGTCGCGTTTCTCGCCTCGCTGGGCAGGGGTGCCGGGTCGGGACGGTGACCCAAAGCTGACGCTCGCCGGCTTGAAATGCCAAAAACTTTTTTGGCATAAAGGCCTCAACCTCGCTAGCTGCGCAAATGCGAAATGGCCCCGCTTCCAAAAAAGTTTTTGGAATCGGGGCCGTTCGCGTGGCGGTTGTGGGTGGCGCTAGGTCTCCGGCGTCTGCCAGACGTCGTCCCACACGAGGCGGCTGGCGTAGCGAGTGGCTCGCGGGCTGCGGGCGACGGCGTCTTGGGCCTGCTGCCGGTTGTCCCAGTAGTGCATGGGGAAGACGACGTCCGCGCCCAGCTCCTCCATGTAGGCGACCAGGCCCGCGACCGGGTCGGTCAGGCGCGGGTCCACGGGCACGAAGGCGGCGTCCACGTGGGGGTGGCGCCACGCGGCGGAGGCGCGCCTGAGCTCACGGCGGAAGAACTCGTCCGAGGCCTCGTTCTTCTCGGCCTCGCGGTCCCACTGCCAGGAGTTGAGGTCGCCCGAGAAGTACAGCGTCCGCCCCCGCGCGCCCACCAGGAAGGCGACGCCCTCGTCGTTGGACTCGAGCGTGCGGACCCGCAGCTCGACGGGGAGCGCCAGGGTCAGATCCTGGTTGGGGCGGACGGCGCGCACGTCGAGGCCGGCCGGGGCGTTGGGCGCGACGGAGGCGTCCACCACGTACGTGACCTGTGGAAACGTGCGCGGCAGGCTCCAGATGCGTGCGTCATAGTGGTCGTAGTGCGAGTGCGAGACAAACACCACGAGCGGCAGGTCGCGCGCGAGCGGCGGGAGCGCGCCCGCGTACCAGTCGAAGAGCAGGCTGCAGCCGGGGAGCTCGACGGCAAAGCCGCTGTGGTAGATGTGCGTGACGCGCATGGGGGCGGGGCTCGTGGGCGCGTCGCTTGCGTTTGCCTGCGCGGCGCCCGGCTGTGCGGCCGTCACGAGAGGCCCCTCACGAAGTCGGCGGCGGATTGCAGCTGCGCGTCCGAGGGGTGGCCGCGGAAGTAGAGCGCGCCATCGGCCACGGGGATGCCCTTCTCCACCAGGGCGTTCTTGATG
>QOUO01000026.1 GCA_003862195.1 Coriobacteriaceae bacterium
GACGCGATCTTCTGTGGCCTGGGAAGCGACTTCAACGCGCGTCGCGGCGCGGACAACTTCACGTACCAGACGTTTGCCGAGGCGTGCCGCGAGGCTCACCTGGCCGGCGCGCGCGTGTACGTGACGCAGAACGTCGTGATCAAGACCGACGAGATGCCCAAGGCGCTGGCGCTGGTGCGCAAGGCGTGGCTTCTGGGCGCGGACGGCTTCATCATCCAGGACTGGGGCCTGCTCGCGGAGGTGCGCAGGCTGTGGCCGCAGATCGAGTGCCACATATCCACGCAGGCCAACGTGCACGACGCGCGTGCCGTGCGCTGGTGCGGCGAGCTGGGCGCGGAGCGCGTGACGCTCTCGCGCGAGCTCAGCGTGGCGGAGATCGCGACCATCGCGCGCGAGGGCGTGGAGCTCGAGGGCTTTGGCCACGGCGCGCTGTGCTTCTGCTACTCCGGCGTGTGCATGCTGAGCTCGCTCAGCGGCGCCAGGAGCGCAAACCGCGGCCTCTGCGCGCAGCCCTGCCGCCTGCCGTACGACCTGGTGGACGAGAAGGGCAACGTCGTGGGTGACGCCGCGGGCGTGCGGCCGCTGTGTCCCAAGGACTTCTGCACCATTGATGACCTGCGCCGCCTGCGTGACGCGGGCTTGGGCTCGCTCAAGGTTGAGGGCCGCATGAAGGCCCCGGACTACGTGTACTCCGTCATATCCGCCTACCGCGCGCAGCTGGACGACCTGGCCGCGGGCCGCGAGCCGGGCGCCGCGGACGAGGCGGCGCGCCACCGCACGCTGCGGCGCGCCTTCAACCGCGACTTCACCAACAGCTACCTGGACGGCCGCTCCGACAGCGACATGATGAGCTACGACCGCTCCAACAACCGCGGCGAGCTGGTGGGCACCGTGGTGGCGAGCCGCGACCTGGGCAGCGCCAAGGTCCGCCGCGGCGGCGGCAGGGGAGGGCGCGACCGCTTCCGCACCGTCACGATGGCGGAGGTGGACGTGCGCCTGAACGCCCCGGTGGGCGCGGGCGACCTGCTTGAGGTGCGCCCCACGGACGACCCCTCGCAGTTCCTCACGTCCCACGCGCGCGAGGACGCCCGCCCCGGCAGCGTGATCACGCTCGACTGCGCGCGCCCGATGGCGCCCGGCTGCCCGGTGCGCGTGATCCGCTCCAAGGCCGCCATGGACGTGGCGGAGCGCGCTGCCAAGGGCGACCTGCGCCGCCGCCTCCCCGTGAGGGTGACGGTCGAGGCGCGCCTGGGCCGGCCGTTTGCCGTGACGCTCGCGACCGCGGCGGCGCTCCCCGGTGGCGAGGCCAGCGTCCGCGCGGAGGGCTTTGTGGTGGAGCCCGCCCGCACCAGGCCCGTGACCAGCGAGGACCTTGCGGAGCACGTGGGCCGCATGGGCACGAGCCCCTTCGAGCCGGCCTCGATCGAGGTCAACCTCGACGAGGGCGTGGGCATGTCCTTCTCGTCCGTGCACAAGGTCCGCGCGCAGGCGTGCGAGCTCCTTGAGCAGGCGATTCTTGAGCCGACGGGCGAGAAGGTCCGCGGCCTTGGCCTGACGCGCGTGCCGGATGCGGCGGCGCTCGCAGGTGCGCTGGGGGAGGCGCGCTCGCGCGTGCGTGCCGAGCTGGCGCGGGAGGCCGCGGCCGGCCGCGTGGACGCGGCCGCGCCGGAGGGCGAGGTGTGCGCCCTGGTGCCGACGCCCGAGGTGGCTGCCGCCGCGCTCGCGGCCGGCGCCACGAGGCTGTACGCCACGCCCGAGGCGCTCGACGTTGCGGCCGCGGCCGGCAAGGCGTGGCCGGGCGGGCGCGAGCCCATCGCCTGGCTGGACGAGGTCTGCCGCGAGATCGACCACGACCGCCTGGACCCGCGCGTGGAGGCGGGCAAGCCGTGCGGCGTGGGCAACGTGTCCGAGCTGGTGCTCGCGCGCGAGCGCGGCGCCCTTGCCGAGGTCAGGCCCTGCATTCCCGTGCACAACCCCAGCTGCCTCGCGGCGCTGGAGGAGGCTGGCGCCCGCGGCGTGTGGCTGTCCCCGGAGCTCACGCTCGAGGAGGCCTGCGAGCTGGCGCGCCACGCCGACGTGCCGGTTGGCCTGGTGGTGAGCGGCCGCACGCGCGCCATGACCAGCGAGCACTGCGTGCTCCAGGTGGCCGACCGCTGCATCCACGACTGCGCCCGCTGCGCGCTGCGCCGCAGGCGGCTGTCACTCCGCACGCGCGACGGGTCGCTGCTACCCGTGCGCACGGACCTCACCGGTCGCAGCCACATCTACGCCGCGCGCCCGCTGGACGCCACGCCGCAGGTGCCCGAGCTCCTGCGCGCAGGCATCGCGCGCCTCATGGTCGACTGCACGCTCATGACTCCCGCCGAGGCATCCGCCCAGGTCAAGCGGGCCGTGGCCGCGCTTGCGGCCGCCCGTGCCGGCCGCACTCCCGCGCCGCGCGCGAAGGGCGCCACGTCCGGCCATCTGTTCCAGGGCGTGGAGTAGCGCCGTCGCCGCGGGGTGCGTTCCCGCGGCGCGGCTCCTGCCGCCTGGCCCTGGCGCACCCGCCGCGCCCTCACGAAAAGACTTTGTGCAGGGATGGTATTCGCGCGACACAATGGGTAGACTTGTCACAATTGCAAGTAGCGTGGTGGGAATTAAACTGCCGGCAGGCGCCGGCCCGCCGCGGCAGGAAGGGAAGTGCCAGATGGCAGAGAACACTGACGAGAAGAACACCCAGGCGGGCGCCGACGCCGCCCCGGAGCAGGAGCAGAAGGGCCCCAACCGCGAGCTGCTGGAGGCCACGATCGACGTGATCCGCCAGAGCCTGCAGGCTGACGGCGGCGACGTCGTGCTCGTGAACTGCACCGACGACGGTGTCGTCACGCTCGAGATGCAGGGCGCCTGTGCGGGCTGCCCGCTTTCGACCTACGACATGAGCGAGGGCATCGAGCGCATCCTGAAGGAGCACGTGCCCGGCGTCACCAAGGTCGAGCCCGCGATGGCGTGGTAGTCCTTCTCGCCCAAGGGCCCTTGGCCTTGGCCAAAGGCATATGCTAGACAGGAACGTTTTGTGTGGCGCGACCCTGGCGCGAGGCGTTGGGGTCGCGCGTTTGTGGAAGCGGCCAGAAGGAAGATCGCATGTGGCTTAACGAGCTGTATCACCACCTCAATCCGATCGCGCTGCAGATTGGGCCCCTCGCCATCCGCTGGTACGGGCTCGCGTACTTCTTTGGGCTGCTGCTCGCGGCCGTGGTGATCCACCGCGTGGCGCGGCACTGGGACATCGAGCTTTCCGTGGACGACCTCACGACCGTGATGGTGGGCATCGCCTTTGGCCTCATCCTGGGCGCGCGCCTCTTTTACGTGGTGTTCTACGGCGACGGCTACTACCTTGCGCACCCCATCAAGATCCTGGCGTTTAACGAGGGAGGCATGAGCTTTCACGGCGGGCTGGTCGGCGCGATCGTGGGCGGCTCGCTCACCTGCAGAAAGCTGGGGATCTCCGTCCTCACCATGTGCGACCTCGCCGCGATCGGCGCGCCCATCGGCCTCTTCTTTGGCCGCTGCGCCAACTTTGTGAACGGCGAGCTGTGGGGCAAGCCCACCAATCTGCCGTGGGGCGTCATGTTTGACAAGACGGGCGGCGGCGCCGTGTACCGCCACCCCTCGCAGCTGTACGAGGCCCTGCTCGAGGGCGTCGTGCTGTTCATCATCCTGTTCGCGCTTTCGCGCAAGAACAACCCGCCGCGCCCACAGGGCACGTTCATCGGCACGTTTCTGGCGTGCTACGGCGTTTTCCGCTTCCTGATAGAGTTCGTGCGCCTGCCGGACGTGCAGGTGGGCTACCTTCTGGGGACCAACTGGCTCACCATGGGGCAGTGCCTGTCGCTTCCCGCGTTCGCGGCCGGCGTCATAGTGCTGGTGCTTTCGCACCGCGCGCAGCGGCCGCAGGTGGGCAAGGTGGACGCCGTGGGGTAGGCTGCCGGCGGAACGGTGGGTGGCCAACGTTGGCCAATCGCCTTGCGGCATCGCACAAATTGCACGTCAGAATCCACGTTTAGGTAAAACTACGCCAGATGTCACGGTTACGTGCCCAAAAGGGCTGCTAAACGTGACATCTGGCGTAGTAGTCCGATAACCGTGGAATCCAGCGTGAAATTTTCCGTAAACGTGACGTCTGACGAGCGATTTGCCGGCACCCATCTCCCAGTGCGTTGCGTAACGGTAAAACCACCGCCATCCACACGCAAGTTTCACGAGTACAAAAGAACCTGCTGGTAGAATCAAAGGCACCTAAATAACCTGAGGGCATGGTCAAAGCTCATAAGCCTAGGCAAAAGGATTCCGGTTCGACCCCGGATCAGCACGAACTATGCTCACACAGTGGCTGCAGGCGGCGCCGGCGGACAGCGGGCGCGGCA
This sequence comes from Coriobacteriaceae bacterium, assembly GCA_003862195.1. GTDB lineage: Bacteria > Actinomycetota > Coriobacteriia > Coriobacteriales > Atopobiaceae > Parafannyhessea. The sequence continues at coordinate 4,404 of QOUO01000026.1, forward strand.
TGCCGGCGCGGGCGGGTGGTTCCGTCGCGCGGCACGGTGCCGGCAGCCAGATGGGATGCCTTCCTGGCTTCCAATCCTGCGTGCCCTCTCGAAGCGGAAAGAGGGCAGCATGCTTTTCTCACATGGCCCCAAGGGGGACGCCGAGGCCCGGCGTAACGGGGGCCTCACGCTCAGACATCTGGCAGGCAGGCGCGCGCTCGCGCTGATCCTGGGCTTCGCGATGGTCGCGAGCGAGGTGCCCACCACGGCCCTCGCCGAGGCGGTCGACTCCGCGTCCGCCGGCTCCACCGTCCAGTCCGTCCAACAGGAGCAGGGCGAGAAGAACGGCAACTCCGGCTCGGGCGCCCAGTCAGGAACCGCGGCCAGCCAGACCGAGGCCGGCACCTCCGCCGGCAAGTCCACCGGCACCGACGAGACCGGCACGGCTGCCAGCAGCTCTGGCTCTAAGTCTGGCGTGGCCGGCACTGCCGCGACGACCTCAGGCTCCACGTCTACGTCGTCCTCCGCGGGCAAGTCCTCCGCGGCGGGCGCGGCGGGCACCACGTCCACCTCGGCTCCTGCCGCCAAGACCAACGCCGTCGCGACGACCTCCGCTAAGGCACCCGCAAAGGCCACGGCCACGGCAGCCGCTGCCGCCACGGTCGTGCCTGACACGGCCCACGTGACGGACGCCAACGGCAAGGAGCTCTACACCTCTAGCAAGGTTTCCGTCGGCGCGACCGTCTCCGTCAAGGCGTACACCTCGGAGGAGGACGAGTGGGGCGAGGACGACGAGGAGGCCGTCGCCGAGTCCGCCTACGCCGGCTACACGTTCCAGTGGTACCGCGGCGGCAAGTCCTCCTACACGCCCGGCTCGGCTGGCTACCAGGCAATCGACGGTGCCACGTCGCGCACCTACGTCGCAACGGCCGCCGACGCCCACAGCTACCTGGCATGCAAGATCAGCTTCGCCAAGCCTGACGGCACTAAGGGCGAGGTCTGGAGCACGTCCACCGGCGAGGTGACGGACGGCAAGACCAAGCTCGACAGCGTCAAGGTCTCCGGCCAGGCAAAGGCCGGCCAGACCCTTTCCGCAAAGACGTACGTAAAGACCAGCTGGGGCACGGACGAGGCCGGCGCGGACGTCTCTGTCGCGTACCAGTGGCTCGCGGCCGACCTCGCAGACGGCAGCTACACCAAGATCGACGGCGCCACCAACCCCACGCTCGCACTGACCGACGCGCTCGTGGGCAAGTTCGTAAAGCTCAGCGCAACCTCGAGCAACGAGGTCCTCTCCAACGTCCTGGGCCCGGTCGCGGCGCAGGGCAGCGCGGAGGACGAGGACGTCCTCACAAAGGCGGTCGCAGCGCTCGAGTCCGACGGCTTCAGCGGCTATGCACCCTCGCCCTCCTACGGCAAGGACTCCAACGTGAACGACATGGTTCGCGCGGAGCTCGCCAAGCTGGACGAGAAGTACGCGGGCATCCAGGTCGTGACGGAGTCCGTGGAGCGCACGGCCGAGGCCGACCCCAGCCAGAAGGGCGGCATCTCCACCGACGCGGCAGACAACGGCAAGGTCACGTTCTTCTCGCTCAGTCCCGCCAAGAAGACCGTCAGCACCTCGACGACGACGCTCAGGCAGCTGCGTCCCACGTTCAGGCTCACGTACGGCAGCGCGACGGCTTGGTACACCCCCTCCAAGTACGTGCTGCTCGACTGGGACCAGCAGGCGATGTCCGCCGAGCTGGACGCCGCGGCGCAGAGCCTCGCGCCCACGTACGCCGAGGGCGACTCCGCGGATTCCGTCACGCAGGGCGTGACGCTGCCCAACAAGATCGGCTCCGGCGTAAGCGTGAGCTGGGAGAGCTCGGACACCGACGCGCTCAAGCTCGACGGCTACTCCTGGGACGACAGCCTGACCGCGACCCCCAGCAGGGGCGCGCAGGACAAGCACGTCACCCTCACGGCAAAGGTGAGCTTCTCCGGCTCCGACGCGCCGTCCGGCAGCGTTACGCGCACGTTCGACGTCACCGTCAAGGGCGACCTGGACCTCACGAAGCGCGAGCTTGCCGAGGCGCAGCAGAAGCTGGACGACAACTTCACGCTCGAGAAGCTCTCCTATATATCTAGCGCGGACGGCAAGTTTGACCCCGAGGCCGTGGTGGGCGACATCCAGCTGCCCACCACGCGCACGCTGGGCACCAGGCGCCTCGACTTCGACGTGACCGTCAAGTACACCGCGACCAACCAGACGCTTTCGGTCAACGGCTACCGCGCCAACGTGGTGCGCCCCGTCGAGGGCGCCAGCGACGCGAGCGTGGGCATCACCTGCACGCTCACGCTCAAGGACGACCCGACGCAGTCCGTCTCCAAGACAATCACGGTCAAGGTCAAGCCGCTCGAGTCCAGCGCCATCGACGACGAGGTGGCCCTTCTCGACCGCGTGAGCCAGCAGTTTGGCACTAGGCTGCTGGGCGGCCAGGACGCCAACGCCGTGACGAGCGACCTCAAGCTGTTCATGGAGGCCTACGAGGACGCGTCGGGCAACCTGGCCTGGGCCGACAACGTGACCGAGGCCGACGGCGTCCACGGCATCGTGGCGTCCGAGCTGCCCGGCTACGATCCCATGGGCTCGAGCGACCAGGGCCGTACCTTTGCCTCGAGCAACTCCGGCGTCGTGAGCAACGAGACGCTTCGCGTGACCAAGCCCGAGTACAACACCAAGGTGAAGATAACCGCAAACCTCGCGAGCGAGAAGTACGGGGCGTACTACGCGCGTTACAAGGACGACGCGGGAGTCTCTGCCGAGCTCAAGGCGAAGCTCGCCAAGCTCGCCGGCACGCAGGTGAGCACCACCGTCACCGTGAGCGGCACCACGGGGCAGGACGCCCCCATGCAGGTCACGGGCACGGTCATCGGGCCGGACGCGTTTGGCACGACCGAGACCTGGGCCACCTCCACCGTCAAGATGGACGGCGGCTCCACGGCGTGGGACCTCTCCAAGAGTCTGTTCAAGAGCGCCGGCCTCACGTATGACGCGCAGGACAGCAGCTACGGCGTCTACCTCAACACCATCACGTCGCCCACCACGGGCAAGGCCTACGGGTACGACCAGACGACCGGCCGCTACTGGCAGCTGTTCGTGAACGGCGAGGCCGCCAGCGAGGGCGCCAGCTCCATCAAGCTTTCCGACGGCGACAGCGTCGTCTGGTACTACTCCGCCTACGGCGACAAGCTCCCCACGAGCGACCAGACCAACGTGACGGCCTCCGTCAAGGTGGTGGGTCCCAACGCCGAGGGCAAGAGCGCGAGCTGGGTGAGCCAGACCGAGGCCAGCGTGGCCTCCGGCACCACGGCCGCGCAGCTTACCAAGACGATCCTCGAGCGCAACAACATGACCTGCGACGATGGGATGTACACCATCAGCGCGGTCACGGGCGTGCTGCCCAACGGCCAGAAGTCCCTGGGCAGCTCGCAGGACGCGGATGGCAACTGGTACTGGTGGCAGTTCTTCGTCAACGGCAAGCTCAGCAACGAGTATGCCGCCAAGTACATGCTGCAGCCGGGCGACCAGATCGAGTGGTTCTTCGGCAAGTACGGCGAGGACCTTCCCGAGCAGGACGTCCCCGTCACGCCAGACGCGACGCGTCCCGACTACACGGCCGAGTGGGGTGCCTACAAGGGTACGGACGGCACGGGCACGAGCACGGCCGACACCGCTACCACGGGCTCCAAGCTCCAGTGGATGCAGGACCTGGGCACCGCGGGCCAGACGTTCCAGAGCGACCCGATCATCGTGAACGGCCAGGTCTACATCGCCGTCAAGAACCAGCTCCAGGTGCGCGACGCGGCGACCGGCACGGTCCTGCGCCATGCCGCGCTGGCGGAGCGCGTGGAGTCCACCTGCCGCCTTGCCTATGCAAACGGCATCATCGTGGTGCCGCTGCACGACGGCCGCGTCCAGGCGCTCACGGCCGATACGCTCGCCACGGTGTGGCTGACGGACAGGCTGCCGCAGTCGCAGGGCGTGTCGCAGCAGTCCATCGCGACCCCGCTTATCAGCAATGGCTACCTCTACCTGGGGACGGACGCTCCCAAGTCCGGCTTCAGCGGCGGCTCGCTCGGCGGCTACCTGATGGCCATCAGCCTCAAGGACGGCTCCATCCGCTGGCAGTACGAGGACTCCGGCACCGGCTACTACTGGTCGGGCGCCCAGTCCACGGTCGCGGGCATCCTCGTGGCCGACGACGCCGGCAACCTCACGCTCCACGACGCGTCCACGGGCAAGGTGCTCGCGTCCCTCTCGCTCGGAACGTCCTCGCGCGCGGGCATCGTCGTGGCCGAGGGTAGCACCGTGGCCTACGCCGTGACCAAGGACGGCGTGCTGCACCGCGTCAAGGTTTCCACGGACGGCAAGCTCACGGCGGACGGCACGTGCAAGTTCGACGAGTACAGCACGTCCACGCCCACGCTCAGCAACGGAAAGATATACGTGGGCGGCGGCAACAAGAGCATGAACGGCGTCGGCAGCATGAACGTGATCGACGCGTCCACGCTCAAGCTCCTGAGCCATGTGACCACGACGACCGCGGGCGAGAAGAACGGCGCCGTCGCTGGCGACGTCAAGAGCGCGCCGCTGGTGGTCACCAAGGCAGATGGCACCTACGTCTACTTCACGAGCAACGGCAACCCGGGCGGCGTCTTTATGTACAAGCTGGGCGATAAGAACGTCACCCTCCTGTACAAGCCGGACAAGGCCCAGCAGAACTACAACCTCGCGAGCGTCATCGCGGGTGCGGATGGCAGCCTGTACTTTGTGAACGACTCCGGCTACCTGTTCAAGATCGGCAACCAGAGCGTCGGCGGCACGCTTCCCAGCCAGGTGACGGGCAAGAGCGCGGTCGAGAAGAACGACAAGCCCACCCCTACGCCCAAGCCAATTCCCAAGCCCGTTCCGACCCCCAGCCCCAAGCCAAAGCCCAACCCCAAGCCAAAACCTGGTGCTGGTAACGGTGGCGGCAAGACCGTGCAGGGCAGCAAGCAGGCCAGTTCGGTCAAGACCACCAAGACCGTCAAGGGCAAGGCCTCCCCGGCAGACAGCAGCAAGACGACATCGGGCCCGCTGGCGCTCCTCAAGGGCGTCGCGTCCAGCGTGATCTCCATCACGATCGAGGACGGGGCGGACGCCTCCGGCAACGCCACGGGAACCACATCCAGCAAGGGCTCTGGCACCAAGCTGGGGAGCTCCGCCGGCAAGTCCGCGCAGGCGGCCGGCCAGGGCGCGCTCGGAACGAGTGGCCTTCCCATCTGGCCGATCATCGGCATGGCACTGGGCGCGGTGGCGTTCATCCTGGCGGTGCTGTGGCGCAGGAATGACGACAACAAGACCGATGCGGGGGCAAGGTAAATGGCAGATCTCGACTACAAGTCCGCAAGCACCGCCGCAGCAGGCGGCAGCGGGGCAGGCAAGCCAAAGGACCCGCGTACTCCAAACCCCGGCACGCAGGGCGGGGGTGACCCCAAGCGCAAGGTGAGCCCGGCCCGCGTTGTCGTCGCGGTGCTAGCCGCTGCGCTCGTGGCATTCTGCGCCTGGTCCATGAGCCAGTACGCGCAGGGGAGGGACCCCCTCGCCTTCGCGTCCGGCTCCGTGGAAGAGAGCGGCAAGTCCGCGCTGCTCTCGGCCGGTAAGACCGATTCGAGCTCCTCCTCGGCAAAGGCATCCGACAAGGACGCCGCCAAGGCCAAACAGATTGACAAGGACACCGTCACCAAGGCACTCGCGAGCCTCAAGCTTGGGAAGACCGACCTTGCCGTCACCAAGGACGTGACCGTCGTCGTCACCAAGGACGGCATCTGGGTCGAGCACGTGTCCTCCGCAACGGGCGAAGGCCTCGTGACGGACACGTCCCGCCGGGCGCTCGCGCTCGCAAAGTGGGTCGCGCGCCAGGGAGGCAACGCAAAGGTAACGTGGGTCGAGGAGGACTCAACGGGCGTGGTCCGCATGTCCGTGACGATCAGCTCCAAGGCCGCGGCGGGCGTGAGCAAGAAGGACGCCGCCACGATCCTTTCCGCCGCGAGCGGCTACGCAATCGACAAGGACACGTACTCGCAGCTCAAGCAGCCGTCCTTCTCGGCAGAGAAGGGCAAGGCGACGCTTCCCGGCGGCGGCACGATCACCGTGGGCAGCGAGGCTACGTCCAAGGCCGAGGCGACCTCGTCCAGTAGCTCCAGCGCGAGCGGCTCCAACAACGGCACGTCCAACGGGTCCAACTCGGGCTCCGGCTCAAACTCCAGCTCGGGCAACACGACGGGCGAGAAGAACAACGGTACCAACTCCACGTCCGGCGGCCAGAATTCTGCAAAGCCGACAGCGGGCAAGATGACCGTGTCCGTCTCCATCAACGGCTCGTCGAGCCGGGTGAGCCTCTCGCAGGGCGCGACCGCCTACGACGCGCTGCTCGCGACTGGCGCCTCCGTCAGCTCAGGCGCGTACCCCGGCGGCGGCACGTGGGTCACGGCCATCAACGGGCTGGGCGAGGACGCCTCGCACGGCTGGACCTACAAGGTAAACGGAAGCATGCCCAACATGATGAGCGACCTGTACACGGTGCATGACGGCGACACCGTCGTGTGGACCTACGTGACCGTTGGGGACTAGCGTGGACGAGGCGGGCCGCAGGGGTGCGCTCGCGTTCGAGACCTGCCATCCGGTGGTGCCCGCGGTGTACTTCGCGGGCGTCATCGGCATCGGCATCTTTACGCTGCAGCCCGTGTTCGCGGCGATATCCGTCGTGGGCGCGCTCTGCTTTGCGGTCTGCTGCACGGGCTGGCGCAGGGCGCTCGCGCAGCTGCGCTGGCAGCTGCCCATGGTCGCGCTCGTCTGCCTGGCAAACCCGCTCTTCTCGCAGTCGGGCCTGACGGTCCTGGCCACGCTGGGGCCCGTCACGGTGCGACTCGAGGCGCTCGCGTACGGCCTGTGCATGGGCGCCAGCCTGGTATGCATGCTGCAGTGGGTGGCCAACGCGGCGCACGTGCTTACGGAGGATCGCCTGCTCGAGCTTTCCGGCACAAGGCTTCCCGTGGTGACCACCATGGTGAGCATGGCTATCCAGCTGGTGCCGCAGCTGCGGCGCCGCTTTGGCGTGGTCGAGTCCGCGCGCGGCGCCTGCACGTCCGCCCAAGCCCCGCGCAAGGGCGGGCGCGTGCATGCATCGACCGTGCTTATGGCATGGGCTATGGAGGACTCGCTCGAGCGAGCGGACTCCATGCGCGCCCGCGGCTGGGAGCTGGGCGGCCGCCGCACCGGCTACCGCCTGGAGCCGCTGCGCGGGAGCGACGTGGCTGCCGCCGTGGCGGTGGGGCTCCTCGCGTTTGCGGCGGCGCTTGCGGCGTACGTGGCGCAGGCGGAGTGGAGCTTCTATCCCACCATGCCGGCGCTTCGCCCGTGGTGGGGCTACGTGCCGTTTGCGCTGCTGGCGCTCCTGCCCACGGCGCTTACACTTGTCTTGCGGCTCAAAGAGGGGAGGCTGGGCAGTGTCGAAAACCGATGAGACCGATGAGGCTACGGGTGCGGGCGAGAAGGGCGTGCGCCCAACGTCCGAGCCCGCCCTCGGGCTGAGGGGCGTGTCCTTCTCGTACGCGAGGCCCGAGGGCGAGCCCGAGCTCGCCGCTGGCGCGCCGCTTGTGCTGGACCACGCGGACCTGAGCGTGCCGCAGGGTGCGTTTGCGCTGCTCGTGGGCGGCACCGGCTCCGGAAAGACGACGCTGCTGCGCCTGTGCAAGCCGGAGATTCGCCCCGAGGGGGAGCTTTCCGGCATGGTCAGCATCCTCGGCCGCGACGTGCGCGGGCTCTCGCCGCGCGAGTCCGCAGGACTCGTCGGCTACGTGTTCCAGAGCCCGGACAGCCAGATCGTATGCGACAGCGTGTGGCACGAGCTTGCGTTTGGCTTGGAGAACCTGGGCGTCCCGCAGGACCAGATGCGCCGCCGCGTGGCCGAGACCTGCTACTTCTTTGGGATGGAGCCCTGGTTCCACAAGCGCTGCGCAAGCCTTTCCGGCGGGCAGCGCCAACTCTTGGCCTTGGCTTCCGTACTCTGCATGCGCCCGCGGCTGCTCCTGCTGGACGAGCCAACGTCCATGCTCGACCCCGTGGCCGAGAAGAGCTTCCTTTCGCTTCTCTTTAGGGTCAACCGCGAGCTCGGCTGCACCGTGGTCGTGGCGACGCACAACCCCGGCCCCATGCTCGACTATGCGAGCGTGGCGTTTGCGATGGAGGGCGGCCGTCCCTACCAGGTGCCGCTCGGGTCGCTGGCGGGGGAGCCCGATCTCCTGACCCAGGGCGATGCCACTGCGCCGCAGACAACTGCAAGCCCTCCGCGGGCGTCGCGCGTCGTGCGCGCGTCCGGCGCGTGGCTGCGCTACGAGCGCGAGGCCCCGTGGGTGCTGCGCGGCTGCGACCTGGAGCTTCGCAGTGGAGAGGTGCGTGCGCTCGTGGGCGGCAACGGCTCCGGCAAGTCCACGCTCATCATGGCCGTGGCCGGCATGCTGCGCCTGCAGCGTGGCCACGTGTCCAACGCGCTTTCCGGCTCGCAAGCGCTGCTGCCGCAGTCGCCCAAGGCGCTGCTGTCGCAGCCAAGTGCGAGCGAGGAGCTGATGGAGTGGAGCTCGAGCGCGGGCTACACGCGCGAGCAGATGCTCGCGCTCGCGGAGTCGTTTGGCCTTACGGACGCGCTCGACCGGCACCCGTACGACCTCTCCGGCGGCCAGCAGCAGCTGCTCGCGTTCGCAAAGCTGCTGCTCACGCGCCCAAAGCTGCTGCTTCTGGACGAGCCCACCAAGGGGCTCGACAACGCGGCCCGCAGCCTCGTGGCCACGCACGTGCGGCAGGCGGCGGCACGGGGTGCCACCGTCCTTCTCTCCACGCACGACGTGGCGTTTGCCAGCGCGGTTGCAGATACCTGCTCGCTCCTGTTTGACGGGCAGGTTGCGCTCACGCAGCCTGCGGGGCAGTTCTTTAGCGAGTCTTGGGTGTGGCACGCATGAGCCGGCCGTCCGTGCAACAGCCGCCCGCGGCCCAGCAGCCGCAGGCACCCGCCCCCGCATCCGCCCCGACCCCCACGCCCAGCACCCTCGCACGCGTCCTGCGCGCGCTCGAGGTCCCGGCGCTCGTCGCGGTGCCGGCGGTGGCCGGACTTTGCGCCTACCTGGGGCTTTCCGCCACCGGAGGGCTCGTTCTTCTCGTCACGCTGCTCTGCCTTGCGCTCTTCTTTGCGAGCTTCGAGGCCTCAAAGCCGGCGCTGCGGCAGATCATGCCCACGGCAACACTCGGGGCAGTCGCGGCGGCGGGGCGCATCCTCTTCGCGCCCGTGCCGGACGTCAAGCCCGTCTCCGCCATCGCCATCGTGGCGGGGGCCACGCTGGGCCGGCAGAGCGGCTTCATGGTGGGGGCGATTGCGGCGCTGGTGTCCAACTTCTTCTTTGGGCAGGGTGCCTGGACTCCCATGCAGATGTACTCGTGGGGACTTGTGGGATACCTTGCGGGCGTGCTGGCGGATGTGGGCGCATTCCGCCACGGGTGGGTGCTGTACGCGTATGGCTTTGCCTCGGGCCTGCTGTACGGGCTGCTGCTCAACGGCTGGTACGTGCTGGGCTACGTGCGTCCGCTCACGTGGGGGCCGATCCTGACGGCCTTTGCGCTGGGCCTCCCGCTCGACGTGACGCATTCCATCGCGACGGTGGGCTTCCTTGCGGCCATCTGGCTGCCGTGGGGAAGGGCCATTCGGCGCGTCGTGGCAAAGTACGGCCTTCGCTAGCGGATGCCTGCCATGGCGGTCCGCCGCAACGCCCCCGCGGGCACTCCCGCACGGCCCTGCCGCCAATGCCTGCTAGAATCGTGCGATAGCATCGCGACGGAGGGAAGGTCCGCAAGTGGCCAAGCACATGGGGCAAAAGAGCGTGGAGCCGGGCAAGGCGCGCGGCCATGGGGCCAGACCCCAGTCGGCCACGGCGTACGGCCAGCATCCCGTGAGGCGCACCATCGTCACGCTTGCGGTGGCGCTCGGCGTCTGCGTGCTGATCGTGGGCCTGGGCGAGCTGGGCATCCTCCACTACCCGGAGCAGCCCAAGCAGGAGCCCGTCGCAAGCAGCAAGGCCAAGCCGGACACCCTGGACAACGACGGCGCGGGCGAGAAGGACAACTCCGCCGCCGCGACGCCCGCCATAAAGGACGGCTCCTCCTCCGCGGACGGCTCAAGCTCCGGGCAGGCAGCCGCAAGCCCCATCGTGAGCGACAAGCTCGAGGACATGTTTGAGGAGGGCCAGGTGCACTCCATCCGCGTCATAGGCGACAGCATCACCGCAGGCTACGGCTGCGACGGCTACGGCACCGTATCCGATACCGACGTCACGGTATACAGCGGGCAGGAGGGTGCCTACAAGGAGACGGCCACCACCGTGGGCTGCTGGACCAACGACTTCCGCGCATACGCGCTGCAGCACGGCGTGACGGACTTCGTGAACGCGGGCGTCTCCGGCTTCAGGATGCAGTACCTGGCCGAGGACCCGTCCTCGTGGCTGGGCGACGGCGCGGACGTGATCGTGGTCATGCTGGGCACCAACGACGCCTCGCGCCGCACGGAGGCGGAGTTCTCCGCGGACGCGGAGATCGGCCTCGCCGCGGCGGCAGCCAAGTGCAAGCTTCTGATCGTGGTGTCCCCGCCCAACAACGCCCGCACGGACGCGACAAACAACTTCAGCATGCAGCGCGTTGACCAGGTCCTGACGTCGCTCTGCAAGCTCAAGCACTACGTGCACGCGTCCTTCCTCAACACGCTCGCGCTCTACACGGCCGACTACAACTCCGACCAGTGCCATCCCACGTCGGAGGGTTCGCACAAGCTGTGGGCTGCCTTCAGGGAGCAGCTCGCGCTGTAGCGGAAGTAGTATAGTTTGCCATCGGTTTTTGACCGTAGTCCCAAGGATGAGCCCCGTTAGCTTCCGGTTGCCTGCATCCAGGCAGGGGTCGCAAGGCGGGGCGAGGGGAGAAGGACGTGGGCAAGCTAATTGCACAGTTCGCCAAGTTCGGCGTGGTGGGCGTCATCGCGACGCTGATCGACTTTGGGGTCCTGGTGCTCCTGCACGAGACCCTGGGCATGGACCCGACGGTCGCGGCGGCCATATCGTTCTGCGTGAGCACCGTCTTCAACTACGTCGCGAGCATGCGCTTCGTCTTCACGCACCGCGACGACCTCAGCAAGTCGCGTGAGTTCGCGATCTTCGTGGTGCTGAGCCTCATTGGCCTGGGCATCAACGAGCTCTGCATGGTCGCGGGCCAGGTCGCGTTCACGAGCGCGGGCGTCGACTACGCCCACGGCCCGTACTACCTGCTGGTCAAGGTCCTCGCGACCGCGATCGTCATGTTCTGGAACTTCTTCAGCAGGAAGAAGTGGCTGGACGCGGGGGAGTAACGCATCGCGCCGCATCTTGCGTACGTTTGAGATGACGAAGTATTTGCCCGGTGGCCTCGGCCGGCGGGCTGTTTTCATACAAGCGATTGGTGCCGCGATGAAGCATTCTTTACAATAAATGTAGGAATCAGATTGAATTGCGTTGTTGCTGGCAGATATCTTATTTCTGCAGATTTCAAATATATTAACGTGTGTCCTTAAGGGTCCTTTAGCGCACTGGTTGAGATTGGATTGGGGTAGCAGTTGCAATTACGTAATACGAAATTATAATAGAGGGGAAGAGAGATGGTGAAGGTCCATGATCGTGTTACGAAGAGACATCCGGAACTATCGGTGGCAGGGATTCGGAGAGCTTGGGATAACCGCGTGGCTATGGCCTTGAGGGAGACGTCTGAACAGGACTTTTATATCGCTATCGGTTTTGACGACCGGGGGCGGGAACTTGAGATGGTCTCTGTGGTGGAAGACGACGGAACGATATTGATTTTTCACGCTATGACACCACCCAGCAAGAAGACACTTTTCGAACTTGGCATACGAGGAGGCTCACGATGAGGGACAAGAGCGGTAGACCGATAGACGACGCCCGGCTCGACGAGTGGGCGGATGCGTTCGAGAGGGGCGAGTGGCCCGAGGGCAAGACCACGCAGGTAGGTCGGCCCGCACTTTCCGATGGGGAGACGAAGATCCTCTCGTTCAGGATCCCGGCATCCAAGGCGGAGGCCTTTGCGCAAAAGGCGAAGCGGGAGGGCAAGACGAAGTCCGAGGCCTTCCGCGACCTCGTGGACAGGTATCTGGAAGCCTAGCGTTGCGCCTGCGTCGAGCGCTCCAATCCTCAAGCTTCGTCCTTCTCGCCCGTGCATTCCGATGCAGGACGCATCCATCGTGTCTGAAACGACGTCCAGGCGTCTGACCCCGGGGCTAAAATGATGTGGAACCAGAACCATTTTTCGAGCCACGGATGGCGCGCCGCTCCACCCGTGGCAAAACGCGATTGGACCGCAATGAGACCATCGACTTTCTTTAGGGGCGCTGCCGCGTCGATCATCCTTTCCGCCACGCTGTGTGCGGCTCCCTTGCCCGCGCTCGCGGCGGAGTCTGCTGGCGCGTCGACCGCGACCGAAGCCGCGACCGCGACCCAGGCCGCGTCCTCGACCGAGCAGACAACCGCAAGCTCCGCAACCCAGCAGTCCGATTCGCAGCAGACAACTGCAACGTCGGACACCCAGACGGGCGAGAAGAGCGACGCCTCGGCCACCGCAACCACCACGCCCACGACGACCGTGTCCGCCACCACGCCCACGACGGGCGAAACCGCAGGCAGCGGCTCCACGGACGCGACGTCCACCACGTCCACCACGCAGGACACCAGCAGCTCCGCGACGGCTGACACCAGCAGCTCCGCGACGGCGGACACCAGCTCCTCCACCACGACGGACAGCAGCTCCTCCTCGCAGACGGACGCAAGCCAGACGCACCCCGCGACCATCGCCACCACGGCGCACGTGCAGGGCACGGGCTGGCAGCCCGAGTCCGCCCAGGGCACCGTCGCGGGCACCACGGGCCAGGGCAAGCGCCTTGAGGCGGTAAAGATCTCCGTCAAGGCGCCGGACGGCACCACCTACGCGGATTCGGACGTCCGCTACCGCGCGCACGTCCAGAACGTGGGCTGGCAGCAGTGGGTGAGCGGCGGCCAGGTCGCGGGCACCACGGGCAGGTCGCTCAGGCTGGAGGCGCTCCAGATCGAGCTTCGCGACGGCTCCGACCTCGCGCGCGACTACGAGGTGTGGTACCGCGCGCACGTGCAGAACGTGGGTTGGATGGCGTGGACCAACCAGGGTCCGGTGGGCAGCACGGGACGCGGCCTCAGGCTCGAGGCCATCGAGGTCATGCTCGTCCGCAGGGGAGAAGATCATCCCACCTCGGACGGCACCGCGTTTTTGGACGGGACGTACGTCTCCATCGCGGGGCACGTGCAGAATACCGGCTGGACCGCTGCCACCTCGGCAAACGGCCAGACGGTGGGCACCACGGGCAAGGGCCTCAGGCTCGAGGCGCTGCGTGCGCACGTGGGCAACGCGTACCTCTCGGGCGACGTCCAGATCCAGGCGCACGTCCAGAACCAGGGCTGGCAGGGCTGGACGTCTGGCGGCGGCACCGCTGGCACCACGGGCAAGGGCCTCAGGATCGAGGCCGTGCGCATCCAGCTGACGGGCGACCTCCAGCAGCACTACGACGTGTGGTACCGCGCCCATGTGCAGACGCTGGGCTGGATGGGCTGGACCAAGAACGGCGACGTCTGCGGCACGACGGGCCTCGCGGGCCGCATGGAGGGCCTGCAGGTCGTGCTGACGCCCAAGGGTGCGGCGGCGCCCTCGGCCGCAGGTCAGGCGGTGTCCTTCTCGCACCTTGACGCGCAGCAGGTCGAGTACGCGGTCTCCCCGGTCAACGGCCAGTGGGAGTCCAACGTGCAGAACGGCAACCTCGCGGGCAGCACGGGGCAGGGCAAGGCGCTCCGGGCGTTCCGCGTCCAGAGGGCGGGGGACACCTCCACGCTCGCGGGCGACGTACAGTACCGCGCGTTTGTGCAGAACAAGCGCTGGCTCGGCTGGATGAGCGACGACGCGGAGGCCGGCACCTCCGGCCAGGGCCTCAGGCTCGAGGCCGTGCAGATGCGCCTCACCGGCGAGCTTGCCAAGTACTTTGACGTCTACTACCAGGCGCACTCGAGCGACTACGGCTGGCTCGACTGGGCCAAGGACGGCCAGACCGCCGGCACCGCGGGCTACGCCAAGGCGATCGAGGCGCTGCGGGTCAAGCTCGTGCTCAAGGGCACGGACACCACTGACAGGACCACGCGCCCGGCCGTGGTGAAGACGTCCGTCAGGAAGGACGGCAACACCTGGAAGGTCTACGGCGAGGACGGCTCCGTCTACAACCTGGGCACCATCGCCATGAACACCCGCTACATCAACCAGGTGTCCGAGGGCGCGATCGAGGGCTGCGAGGCCGCCTCGCTCCTCATGGCGCTCTGGTCCAAGGGCTACCTCACCAACGTCTCGTACAAGACGTTCCTCACGTGGATGCCCTATGCGTCGGACGGCAACCCCAACCACGGCTTTGTGGGCACGCCGTACGTCAACGGTCCGCAGATCGACACCATGATGATGCCCGCGGTCACGAGCTGGGGCGCCCGCTACGCCCACACCAAGAACATGACGGGCTGCTCCGACGAGGACCTCATCAACGAGCTGGTGCAGGGGCATCCCGTGGTCGTGTGGACGTCGGTCTTCTTCAGGCCCAGCAAGCTCGTGCATTACTGGTGGGGCAACTACAAGACGCAGAACCACGTCATGACCCTGCTCGGCTTCAACCCGCACACCAACCAGTTCTACGTGGCGGACCCGTACATGGCCGGCAAGGAGTGGGTTTCGTGGAACACGTTCATGCAGACGTGGCACGTGCTCAGGGGCGCGGTCTCCGTCTGGTAGCGGCCGCGGCACCCCGGGCGGGCGAGAAGAGCGTGCCCTCGTCCTTCTCGCCCGTGCCAGTTTGCAGCCTTTGCGAACGCGAGCGGTCCCGCCCGCGCGGCGCTTGCCCATGTGCACCGTTTTGAGTATCATTCTTGTGTTTTTGTCATCACCAGAAGGAGTCGTGTATGTCCGGACACTCTAAGTGGGCCACCACCAAGCACAAGAAGGCCGCGATCGACGCCAAGCGTTCCGCGCTCTTCTCGAAGCACTCGCGTAACATCACCGTCGCAGCTCGTACCGGTGGCGATCCCAACCCGGATAACAACGCCTCCCTCGCGGCCGCCATCGCCCGCGCGCGCATGGTCTCCATGCCCAACGCCAAGATCAAGGCAGCCATCGACAAGGCCTTTGGCTCCGGCGCCGACGCCGCGGTCTACAAGGAGGTCACCTACGAGGGATACGGCCCCGCAGGCGTCGCGTTCTACGTCGAGTGCCTGACCGACAACCTCAACCGCACCGCTGCCGACGTCCGCTCCGCCTTCACGCACGCGGGCGGCAACCTGGGCACCGCGGGCTCCGTCGCGTTCCAGTTCACCCGCAAGGGCTCCATCGCAGTGGACAAGGTCATCGTGTCCGACGAGAAGAAGGTTCCCGACAAGGAGAACGCCGTCGACGAGGACGAGTTCATGATGGCCGTGGCCGAGGCCGGCGGCGAGGACTACGAGGACGCGGGCGACAAGTGGATCGTCTACACCCCGTACGACAAGATGCAGGACGTGCAGAAGGGCCTGGAGGCCCAGGGCATCGAGGTCAAGGGTTCCGAGCTCACGATGGTTCCCAGCACCCCCACGCAGCTTGACCTTGCCGACGCCAAGAAGGTCCAGCGCCTGATCGACCACCTGGAGGAGCTCGACGACGTGCAGAACGTCTACACCTCCATGGAGGTCTCCGACGAGGTCGCGGAGCAGCTCGACGAGGACTAGCGGGTCCTCCTGCAACAGAACCAAATGGCGCGGCGGCCCTCGGGTCGCCGCGTTTTGTGAGTGGCGGCACCAACCGAAGGGTGGGGAAGCGTGAGGAAGCAGGACATGACGCAGGCGCAGGCCGAGAAGATCCTCGACCTGCCCGAGCGCTACACCAAGGCGGACCTGCGCAAGCGCTTCATGGCGCTCGCGCGGCGCTACCACCCGGACAACGCGGCCACCAACGGCATCAGCCCGGAGGTGGCCCAGCGCAAGATGACGGAGGTCAACCGCGCGTACGCCCTGCTCAAGCCCCTGTTTGAGGAGGACTCCGCCGCAACGATCCAGCGCGACCTGGTGGGAGGCGACCCAGGCCGCTACGGCGTGGGCGTGCACTTTGACCCCGCGGGCAGGCACGCGCGCGAGACGGCGGTGGACGACTCCCTCTTTTGGGACGAGCACGGTAACCCGCGCTCCGCGGTGGCGGAGAAGGCCGCAAACGACGCGGTCGACGCCGCGCCGGGGACGCATCGGCTCCGTCGCTTCCTGCTGGGCCCGGTGTTCCTGCGGCTGGTGTTCGTGGCACTTCTCGCCCTGCTGTGGTGGAACACGTTTCCCTTCGTGAACGGGCATGACGGCCTGGCGCAGATCGCGCACTTCCATACGCTGCGCGACTGGCTGCCGCTCATCTGCGCCACGATCTATCCCACGTACCTGCTCGTGTACGAGCTGTTCACGGGTCATATCTCCGGCGTGGTGCGCGAGGGCCTCAACGGCATCGTGACGATAGCGACGGGCGTGCACGTGGAGGTGCGCCGCAGCGGCTCGTACACCTCCGAGCTCACGAGCCTGATCCAGAAGCAGTGGTACGGGCCCCTCATCCTGCCGCTGGGCGCGCTGCTCGCGAGCATGGGCCTTGCGCAGCCCGCGGGCTGGCAGCGCTACGTGCTGCTGGCACTGGGCGCGCTCGTGGTGCTTGACGCGCTCCTCTCCACCTTTGGCATGGGCCTGGCGGACAGCATCGCGCGCCGCATGGGCAACGCCGCGGAGGAGTGGTACGTGCAGGCGCGCATGGACATGCTCAAGCGCTGCGGCCAGTGGGGGAGCGGCCCCGCCGCGGGTACCGCAGGCGGCCGTCACGCAAGGTAGCCCGTCCTTCTCGCCCGTGTGCTCGGGTGGCATCTGGGGTGAATCTCTGTACTTTGGGGCCATTCGCCCCGCTGGGATACCATGTCACTAGTAGAGTCTTGACTCTGGGGCGTGCCTGACCCCATGACCATATGATGTGGAGGATCGAATGCTCGACGACGCCAGCTCCCTGGTCTCCGTGATCGTGCCTATCTACAACGCGCAGAAGTTCCTGCGCCAGTGCCTTGACAGCATCTGCAACCAGACGCACAAGGGGCTGGAGATCATCCTGATCGACGACGGTTGCACGGACGACTCGCCCGCGATCATCGACGAGTACGCCGCACGCGACCCGCGCATCAAGGCGGTCCACAAGGAGAATGGCGGCTATGGCGCAGGCTGCAACCGCGGCCTCCAGATGGCCACGGGCCGCTGGGTCTCCATCGTGGAGCCGGACGACTACCTCGACCTCCCCATGTACCAGGAGATGCTCGACTTCGCCTCCACCTTTGACCAGAAGATCGACGTCATCAAGTGCCCCTGGACCGAGGTCTCGCTCTGGGACGACCCCGACACCACGCTCACGGCGCCGTGCCCGCTCGCCTCGCGCATGATCACGAGCGAGAAGCCCTTCACCCTCAAGGACCGCCCCACGCTCATCGCGACGCACCCCTCCATCTGGTCGGCCATCTACCGTCGCGACTTCCTCAACGAGAAGGGCATCCGCTTCATTGAGTACCCTGGTGCCGGCTGGGCGGACAACCCCTTCCTCATCGAGACGATGTGCCAGGCGGAGTCCATCATCTACCTCAACAACTGCTACTACAACTACCGCATCGACCTGCCGGACAGCACGCGTCACCACAAGACCAAGGACCTCGTGACCCGCCCGTTCGACCGCTGGGTCACCATGCTCGACATCATGAAGCGCATCGGCGTCAAGGACGAGGGCATCATCGCAGCGCACTACGACCGCGGCTTCACCTATGCGTACGGCGCCGAGTACGACGACGGCGTGGACAACCCGCTCGTGGTGGAGAACGAGAAGCGTATCTTTGGCATGATGGACCCCAGGATCGTGGAGCGCATGTCCGAGCTGCCGCTCGTGCGCCTGCGCCGCTACTGCGAGCTCATGGGCAGGCCCATGCCTAGGCACGCGGTCCTCGCCAGGAGCGCCTACCTGCTGGGCAGCGCCAAGGCCACCGTCGACGCCTTTGGCGTCGGCAAGGTTGCCGGGCTCACCGTCCGCCACGGCGTCATGACCGTGCGCGACAAGATGGTCCACAACAAACAGTAGGAGGGCACGGGGCGCAGCTCGCCTGTCGCCGGGTGGCATTTTCGCCGCTCGTGCAGTCGTATCTGCCCTAGAATGCACAGGTGTGTGATTCCCTTACAATCCAAGCAATATGAGATTTTGCTGGGAGGGAGTCTTCTCGTGCGAGACTAGGCGAGAAGTGCGCCTCCCGGTAAAAGGTACGTCCGAACGGTTCCACATGACTTTCTACTTCACCTATGCAATAGCGGCCCTGCTCCTCGTGATTCCCGGCTACCTCATGCTCCGGAGCGTGGGGTTTGCCCGC
>QOUO01000027.1 GCA_003862195.1 Coriobacteriaceae bacterium
GCCGTCTTGCGCGCGACGCTCACGTCCAGGCCGTGGATGATGTCCGGCGTGGGGGTGTCGTCCGCGATGAGGGAGACGACCTCCGACTCCGCGAAGACCGTGCACATGCTGGAGATGGTGACCGCGTGCTTCCACTCCAGGCCCTCGCGGGAGAGCTCCTCGATGGGCATCTGCAGCGTGCGGGCCATGGCCTCCAGGAAGCGGCCCGTGCCGGCGGCGCACTTGTCGTTCATCACGAAGTTCTGGACCGTGCCGTCCTCGTGCAGGTGGATGACCTTGGAGTCCTGGCCGCCGATGTCGATCACGGTCTTGGCCTGGGGCGCGAGGTAGTGGGCGCCGGCCGCGTGGCAGGTGATCTCTGTTATGGCGACGTCCATGTTGGGGATGGCGTCGCGGCCGTAGCCGGTGGCCACGCTCATGGCGAGGTCGTCGCGGGTGAGGTGGGCCTGGTCGAGCACCTCTTCTATAACGGCGGCGGCGCCGCGTGAGGCCTTGGCGCCCGTTGCGCCGATGACGGAGGCGACTATGTTGCCGTCGAGGTCCATCACGACGGCGTCCGTGCTGGTGGAGCCGGAGTCCACGCCGAGGACGTACGTCGTGCCGCTGGTTGCGGGCGTGGGGTCTGTGGTCACGTTCTTCTCCCTTGCGTCGTGTGCTTGCGCGGGCGCGGCGGCCGGCGCGGGGTGGGGCAGGGTCTCGTCAAAGGCCTCGATGCGCGTGCGGAGCTGTCCCGAGCTCTGGCGGGTGCCGTCGGTCTCGAGCTTGAGGAGGGGCGTCTGGGCCTGGCCCGCGAAGTCCGCGTACTCGAAGCCGTAGTAGTCGCAGAACTTCATGGTGTGGTACACGATGCCCGCGTGGCCGCCCGCCACCAGGCCCGAGCGGCCGCCGACCTCGTCCATGCGCATGCACGGCGTCTGGGTGAGGAGCGCGGCGGCGTACCAGTCGATAAAGGCGTCGAACGTGGAGGCGTTGGTGCCGCGGCCTGCGATGTCCGGCACGGCGCAATGGCCGCAGCCCGCCGACTCCGCGCGGGCGAGCTCCAGCGGGGGCTGCGCGAGCACGCGCTCGCCCGTGCAGGTGTGGTTGACCACGGGGGCGTGGAGCTCGTGGTGGAGCTCATCCAGGAGGGACTGCGGGGCGTGGGCGCCCACGAGGGCGACCGAGCCCGGCTTGGGCGCGGGCGGCACCTTGATGGCGGCCAGCGCGGCGCCCACCTCGAAGCTGTTGCCGGAAAAGTCCGCATAGGCCTGGGCCAGCTTGCGGAGCTCGTTTGCGAGCAGGCGCTGGGAGGCCGGGGTCACCACGTGGGGGATGTCCAGCAGGTAGAGAAAATCGAGGCAGTGCTGGGCGCGCAGCACGTCGTAGCAGCGGCGCATGACGTCGCAGCAGGTGGTGAGCACCATCTGGTGCACGTTGGGGCTGAGGCCGCACGCGATGACGGACTTGCCAAAGCCGCACAGGTTGCCGTGGGCCAGGCGCTCGGCCGCCTCGAAGCTGTCCGGCTCAACCATGATCTGTTGGGCGTCGGTCCCAAAGCCGGCCAGCAGCTCGATGGGGGCGTACTTGCAGCCGTAGCAGACGACTGGGTTTGTCATGATCTTCTCCCCGACTGTAGCATCTCAAGGAAGGCCTGCACGCGCGTGGCCGTCTGACCCTCCGGCATGTTGCGGCGGGCGCAGCCGTCGCCGTCGAGCACCAGCGTGGGGAAGCCGGCCTCCTCCAGGCTGGACTTGATGAGCTGCGATGCGCCCATGGTCTCCTTGCAGCCCCAGTGGCAGAACACGATGGCGCCATCCGCCTGCGTGGTGCGCGCCAGGTGGAGGAGGCGATCCACGCGGCGCTCCGCGGGGCCGTTGTAGCTGTTGTAGACCAGACGCTCCGCCATGTGCTCGAAGGGCTCGCCGGCGTCGTGGCGCCAGCCGCCGGGGCGGAACTGGTCAAAGCACATCTCGCTCGCGACTATCTGCGCCAGGGGCGAGTTGTCCACGGCGCGCTGCAGCGGCACGCTGAAGTACGGCATGGTGTGGCTCCACAGCAGGTTGAGGCCCGCGTAGGGGTGCGTCTTGGCCGGGATCTCCTGCTGGACCAGGTCCATCAGGTGGTCCACCTGCGGAGTGCCCAGCATCATGTGCATGGAGCAGGAACGCATCATCTCGATGGTCATGGTGGTGTGCATGGTGCGGCGGGCGCGCTGGGGCAGGGTGCGCTCCATCACGTCGAGCGCGCGGATGCTGCGCGCCACGTGCTGGGACAGGACGCGCTGGTCAAGCTTGGTGTTGAAGACGTCCTGCGCCGCGGAGGCGAGCTCGCGAAGCTCGTCCGCCACGTAGTGGACCGCGTCCTCGCTGGGGTCGTATGGCACGTCGATGTAGCGGCGCTCGCAGTCCAGGTGGCGCGCCAGCCACTTGAACGTGAGGTTGTTGGCGTCGCAGGCCACGGAGCAGTTTGCGATGAGCCTGGGCGCCGCGATGACACCGGCCGCCGTGGCCCCCACCAGCACCTTGTGGTAGCTGCAGTAGGACTCCGGCACGGAGCGCTGCTCCGCCGCCGTAACAAAGCCCTGCTCTGCCTGCGCGCCGCTGAAGAAGTCGCCAATTGCCTCCGCGATCACGGGGTACAGGCCCATGGCGTGGAAGATCTCGCTCGGCATGAACATGGACGTGAGGACCATGCGGTCCGGGTGCTCCAGCGCGCCCACCACGCCCTCGAGCGTGAGGCGGTTGTCCAGCTGGCCCGAGGGCAACAGCTCGCGCCGCGGCAGCAGCTGCGTGCGCAGGCGCTCCGCCTTGAAGCCCGTGAGCAGAAGGCGGCGCGCCAGCGCGGGGTTGGTCTCTATCTGGCTATCCACCAGCTGGCCAAAGCGCGCGATCAGGTCCGTGGAGCTCTTCTCCGCATCCGTCGCCATGGGCTAGCCCTCCGAGCCGGCGGCGCCGGCGGGGGAGAAGGACGCGGCGTCCGGGGTTGCGGCCGCGCCGTCAGCTGCGGCGGGGTCCGCAAGCTCGATCACGCGGAAGTCGCGGTTGGTGGCCTCCAGCGCCTGATGCGGGCCGAAGACCACGACGGTGCCGCGCTGGTCCAGGCCCTGCATGGAGGGCGCGAGCGCGCGCACGTCCTGCGCCGTGGTGTGGAGCTCCTGGTCGCGCACGGTGGTGCGGAAGTCCGCCGGGCGCGCCATGAAGTACTGCGTGTCCTGCCTGCGGGCGCGGGCGCGGCTCTTTACGGGGGCGTCCGTGCCGGCCACCACGCTCACGATGTAGCCGTCCAGCTCATCAGCGTCGCCCTGCCAGTTGGCCAGCCAGTCCGCGGCGCCGGCGTAGCGGGCGAGCGTGCCCTCCACGCCCGGGTCGCGGTACGACCAGTACTGCTGCAGGCCCGTGGCCAGACGGCGGAAGCCCACGCCGTAGGCGCCGCCCTTGACGCGGACCTCGTTCCACAGGTAGTCCAGCGTGAGCATGCGCGAGGCAACCTGCCAGGTGCCGACGCTGCCGGCGTCAGCGGGGGAGGGGCCGGTGCCCTCGGCCACGTAGCACACGTTGGAGGGGATGACGTAGAACTCGTCGCGCGGCTGCGGCGCGGGGACGCTCAGCTGCACGCCCGTGGTGGGTGCGGGGGAGAAGGGATCCTCTGCCGAGGGGACGTTCTCCTGGCCCGCGGGAGGCGTGGGCAGGCCCAGCGTGTCGGCCTCCTGCCAGAAGCGCTCGCGGTCGGCCTGCGGGCCCGTGAAGCTCGTTATCACGTTGCGCGTGGTAAAGATTTGTGCGACCAGGCGCTCCAGGTGGGTGCGGAGCTCGTCCTTGCGGGCGTCCCAGTTGGCCAGCAGCTCCCTGAGGAAGAGGTAGTACTCGGCCCCGCCGATGTTGTTGGCGACCATGTTGACCTTGGAGTACATGCCGGATAGCTGCGCCATCGCGCTGGAGTGGCCGCTGTTGGCAAACTGCTGCGCCAGCACGATGCGCTGCTGCGTGAGGATGGCGAGCATGCGGTCCGAATCCGCAAAGCTGGTGCGGAGCATGACCTCCGTGGGGATGGTCGCGAGCGCGCGGACGTTCTCTTGCAGGGAGCTTGCGCCCACCACGAGCTTGGGGTCGGCAAAGCCAAGGTCGCTGTCGCGGCCGTAGGTCTCCGTAAAGAACGTGAGGCCGCCCAGGTTGGCCTCAATGTAGGTGTCAAGGTCGGACGCGGAATGCTCGCTCGTGTCAAGCTTGCCCAGGAGCTCCGCCAGCACGCCCACGTACGGCAGATCCGCAAACGCGAGGCCGCTCAGGTCAAAGTAGTGGTACACGTAGTCGATCCTGCGCGTGGGCAGGTCGTGCCACAGGCAGGGGAGAGGTGCCTCGGCCTTTTGCAGCGGCACCTCCTTGGGCGCGGGGCCAATGTCCGCCACGGTCAGGCGCGGCAGCGTGGCCAGGGCCTCCGGGCTGTCCGGGGCCTCCTGCTCCGCGCGCAGCGCGTCGACCTCGTTGGCCACGGCTTGCAGTTGGCTTGCGTCCATGGCGGCCTTGCGGGCGGCAAGCTCGTCCTTCTCCTCCGCGGCGGAGCCTTCCTCCGTGGGGACCAGCTCAACCTCGCAGCAGTGGTCGCTCTTGCACACCAGGCCGTCCAGCAGGCGCTCAAAGTAGCCGTCGTCCAGGCCCTGGCGCATGTGGGCCAGCTCCTGCTCGTAGCGCAGGTAGTCCACGGGGCGGTCGTCGTCGTACAGCCAGCTGGACATGGCCTGGATGCTCAGGGCCACGCCGTCGCCGTACGGGCCCCAGTCGCCCTCGCGCATGTTGAACTCGCCCAGCGCCAGGGAGGCGTCCAGCTTGTCGCGGCCGATGCCGCTGGTCGCGAGCTCCGCGCACGTGGACTCCACCACCTCGCGGAAGCGTTGCGCCGCGCCGGGCTTGGCGCCCTTGAGCTGGAAGAGCGCCACGGGCTGCAGCTGGCCGTCGACCAGCGTGGCCGTAAAGTCGTCGCCCAGGTCCGCGTCGAGCACCGCGCGCTTGAGCGGGGACTCGTTTGAGCCGGCCAGCGCGTCGAGCAGCACGTCCGTGGCCAGCACGCGCTCGCGATCAGCCGCGCCGCCAATCACGTACGCCAGGCCAACGCTTGCGTTTTCCTGCGCGGTGGCCATCTTTACCTGCGCAAACGGCGCGCGCACGGGGGCCTGCGGCAGCAGCTGGTTGGGCGCGCCTGCGTGGCGGTCCGTCGCGTGACTGAAGCGCTCGTTAAGGAACGCGAGCATGTCGTCAATGTCGAGCGCGCCGTACAGGATGGTGTAGCTGTTGGCCAGGTTGTAGTGGCGCGCGTGCGTGTCCAAAAACTTCTTGTAGGTTAGCTGCGGGATCTGCCGCGGGTCGCCACCGGACTCAAAGCGGTAGGCGTTGTCGGGAAAGAGGCTACGGTTGATGGCGTCAAACAGCACGTCGTCCGGGTCGCTCAGGGCGCCCTTCATCTCGTTAAAGACCACGCCGTTGTAGGCCAGGCGGGCGTCTGGGTCGTCCGGCGCGGCGGGGTTGCCGTCAGAATCCTGCAGCTCCAGGTGCCAGCCCTCCTGCTCAAAAATGCGCGGGCGGTTGTAGATCGCCGGGTGCAGTACGGCGTCGATGTAGACGTCCATCAGGTTCTTGAGGTCCGCCGTGTTGGTGGAGGCCACCGGGTACATGGTCTTGTCCTGGAAGGTCAGTGCGTTCAAGAACGTCTGCATGGACGTCTTGAGCAGGTTGACGAAAGGTTCCTTCACGGGAAAGCGGTCGCTGCCGCACAGGACGGAGTGCTCCAGGATGTGGAACACGCCGGTGCTGTCTGCCGGCGGGGTCTTGAACGCGATGGAGAAGGACTTCTCGTCGTCGTCGACGGCGAGCCACATGGCGCGGGCGCCGGTGGCGTCGTGGCGCATCACGTACGCGTGGCCGTCAAACTCCGGCAGGGGGATGACCTTCGTGACCGTAAAGCCCTCGTGCGCGGTGCCCACGGCCAGCGCCGGGTCGGCCGCGGAGTACGGGGGCACGTTCTTCTCATTTGTCTG
Organism: Coriobacteriaceae bacterium; assembly: GCA_003862195.1. Classification (GTDB taxonomy): domain Bacteria; phylum Actinomycetota; class Coriobacteriia; order Coriobacteriales; family Atopobiaceae; genus Parafannyhessea. The sequence goes on from QOUO01000027.1 coordinate 6,008, forward strand.
CATGGCTGCTCCTGTTGTGTCAAATGTCTAACGAGCTAACTCTACCCCTCTTGCCGCAAACTTTTCCGCGCGGCGGTGTTATGGTGCAAAGCGTGAAACTTGCAGGTACGTTTGAGGTTTGGAGCGCCGTGGCACAGCAGGGCATGGTCCCCTTCGAAAAGGTGGATGAGGACGAGAAGAACGGCCTTGGCGCTCGCGTGCGCCGCGTGGGCGGGCGCGTCAAGCGGGCCGGCCGCGCCGCGGTGCGCGGGGAGTCCGCCGTGGCGCGCGGTATCCTGCTCACGCTGTTGGGTGGGACGTTCTGGGGCATCAACGGCACCCTGTCCAAGGTGCTCATGGGCACGTACGGCGTGCAGCCCCTTTGGCTTGCCTGCGTGCGAGAGCTCAGCGCGTGCTGGCTGTTCCTGATCGCGGGGCACCTCACGTCGCCGGAGCGCCTGCGCGGTGTGCTGCACGACGGCCGCTCGCTCCTGAGCATCCTGGGCATCGCCGTGGGGTCGATCCTGTTCTCGCAGGTGGCGTACCTCGAGGCGATCAACTGGACCAACTCCGCCACGGCCACCATCCTGCAGAGCCTCTCCGTGGTGATCGTGATGGTGTACGTGTGCATAGTCAACAGGCGCCGCCCGCGCCGGCGCGAGCTGATCGGCCTGGTGCTGGCTGTGGCTGGCACCTACCTTGTGGCCACGGGAGGCGACCCCACCAAGCTCGCGCTGCCGCCGCAGGGCCTGGCGTGGGGCATGGGCTGCGCCGTGGCCGCCACGATCCTGGCCATCCAGCCGGTGCGCATGATCACGCGCTGGGGCAACTTTGCGGTCAACGGGCTTGCGTTTCTCTTCTCGGGAATCATTCTCACCATCGCGTACCAGCCGTGGGCGCACATGCCCACGCTGGACGCCGCCGGCGTCGCGCTGGTGCTGCTCTCCGTGGTGCTGGGCACGTTTGGCGCCTACGCGCTCTACCTGCAGGGCGTCAAGGAGGTCGGCTCCGTGCGCGGCTCCATGCTCGGCACGTCCGAGCCGGTCATGGCCACCATCAGCTCCGTGGTGTGGCTGGGCGCCGTGTTCACGCCCATGGACCTGCTGGGCTTTTTGATGATCATCGTGATGGTGTTCCTCACGGCGTAGGGGACGCGCATGGCAGAGTCGCAACACAACGCGGGCGGCGCATCCGCCGCGCCGGAGGTGCCCGAGGGCTTCAATCTTGCGCTTGCCTTGGTGGACGCGGTGCCTGTGGCGCTCTTTGGGGCGTCCTGCCTGGTGGCGGGCGCGCGCATCGGGAGCCCCGTGTGGGTCATCGGGGCGTCGCTCGCGCTAGCGGGAGGCACGGGCAAGGTCGCCTGGAAGCTCGTGATGGCGCTGGCGCACCGCAATGTGCCGATCCTCAGCAGGCAGATGCGCTACGTGATGCCCGCGGGGTTCGCCCTCATGGTTGCTGGTGCCGTGCTGGACGCCGCGGGGACGCTGGGGCTCCTGCGCGTCCTGGTGCGCATGCCCAGCCTGCCGCTCGTGCTGGCGTGGCTGGCCTGCATGCTGCTCATGGGGCGGTTCGCGCGCAGCCGCGACCAGCTCGATGCACGCTCCAACTGGATCGAGCAGGGCACCAACGCGCTGGGCCAGCTTGCACTTCTCTGCGCGCTGCTGCTGGCGTAGCGGGCACCTGCCGGCAGCCCCCGCCGCGGGTAGAAGAACGGCCATCCCGCACGAGACTCCGCTCGGGATGGCCGTTTTTCTCGATGTATGTGCCTTGTCTGCCGCGCTAGATGCTGTTCATGTTGCTGAGGACCGCGGAGTACCAGAACTGCCAGTTGGGCGGGCAGTACTTCTTGGCGGCCGTCACGCTCACGGTGTAGCCGTAGCCGGAGGCCAGGCCCGCCACGTGCGCGCGGATGGCGCTGTCCCAGTCGATAAAGCCGGAGCTGCCCCAGCCCCAGGCGTTGTACGGCTTGAAGCAGTACAGGCCCTTGCTGGACTCCACGTTGGCGATGGCGGGGGAGTAGCGCGGGTCCACGCCGTTGTCGTAGGCGGCCTCGGCAAAGGTCTTGCCGTGCCCGGCCATGGGCGATCCGGCCAGGTACGCGTTGATGCGGCCGGTCCACTCTTGCACAAACTTGTCGCGCGCAGTCCAGGTCACGGCGTCCGTGTTGGAGGTGTCGCTGGAGGCCTTGCCGTTGGAGTTCGAGTTGGAGTTCGAGTTCGAGCTGTTATTGCTGTTGTTGCTGGAGTTCGACGCGTTGTTGCCCGCGGTCGGCGTGGTCACGGTAGCCGTGTTGCCGGATTCGGTCTTGAACGTGGTCTGACCGTCCTTCTCGGCCTTCTGGGCCTCCTCCACGGCCTTTTGCGCCTCGGCCTGCTGCGCGGCCAGCTTCTTGGCTGCCTCCTCCTGGGCCTCCTTGCGCGCGGCAATCGCGTCGTCCATGGCGGATTTGGCCTGGTCCTTTGCGGTCTCTGCCTCGGCCTTCTGCGCCTTGAGCGTGTCCTGCGTCTGCTCCAGCTTCTGCTGCGTGCTCACGAGCTTGTCCATGGCGTCGTTGTTCTTGCCCGCCACGATGTCCAGGTAGTTCATGGCGCTTATGAGCTCGTTAAAGTTGTCTGCGGAAAGCAGCATGTCGATCACGCCGCCGCTCGACTGCGACAGCTTGTACGACGAGTTGATGGACTTGGCCGCGCTCTCGCGAAGCTTGGGCAGCTCCTCGTTGAGCTGGTCGATCTTGGCCTGGTTGTCGTCCATGCTCTTCTGGACCTTGTTCAGGTGGTCGACGGCGTCGTTGTACGACTTGCTGGTCTGCTCCACCTTCGCCTGCAGGTCCGAGTCCTCGCTGGCCCGGGCGGTCGTCGGGACGGCTCCCATCCCAACGCCAAACAGGAGCCCGGCAACCAGAGCGGTCGCCGCGAGTCGCATGGGTGTGCGTGTCATGAATCCCCGCCTTCGGTAATCGTCTGCGGTCTGCGTGCAACGCTGCGTGCCAACGCAACCCCTTCATCTTACCTACAGATGTACGATCTCACGCCCCCTTCACATCCGCAGCCGTCTGCCGACGTTCCCTTGACATGGCCTTTTGGGCAAGAGACCCGCTCTTCTCGCCTGCGTCTTTACCTTGTCTGCCCGCCGTCCGCCGCGCCGCGCCCGGGCGAGAAGAACATCCCGCCCGGGCTGGAGCCCAGGCGGGATGCCGAGTCGTCATACGTTGTTGAACCGTCGCGCGGTCGCCGCGCGCCCCCGTGCTCGCGCTACTTGAGCACCAGCGTGTCGCACTTGGCGTTGCGCGTCAGGAACGTGCTGATGGATCCCAGCAGCGCGTACTTGATGCTCGAAAGCCCGCGTGCGCCGCAGATGATGAGGTCGGGCTCGATCACGTCGATCATGTCGTCCTTCAGCGTCTCGCGGATGCGCCCGGCCTTCACGATGACCTCGACCTTCTTTATCGAGTCGATGGCCTTGGCCTTCTCGACCTGCTCCGCGATGGAGTCGCGAAAGTCCTTCTCGAGGTCCGCCACCAGGTCGACGGGGTAGGTGCCCGCCGTCTCCAGCGCCGTGGAGTCGATCACGTGGCCAATGTAGAGCTCGGAGTTGTTGTTCGCCGCCACGATGATCGCACGGCGCAGGACCTCGTCCTGCTGCTCCGTCCCGTCCAGCGCCACGAGGATCCTGTCATAACCCAGGTCCTGATACTTGGTAACCATTGAGCACCTCCCGTGCCTGATACCTGCAGTGACCATACCCGCGCATACCTGCGGCATGTCTGCCTGTGGCAAGTCTACCCACCGCGAGCCGCGACCCGCCAACCAACCCCGCGAGCGGTCGCCACGGCGCGGCCGCGCGGCGCTGCCTGGCCGGGAGGGCCGTCCTTCTCGCCTGTCACAACGCCCGCGACGTCCCCGGGCGAGAAGGACGTGATTCTCTTGTGGTGGGCCGTTCGCGGCCCGCGCAGAACGTATGATATAGGGTCGCAAACGTCAACGGGAGGTCTCCTTGAACGTAATCGAACTACTCAAAGCGGCACTGTATGGCCTGGTAGAGGGCATAACGGAGTGGCTGCCCGTCTCCAGCACTGGGCACATGCTGCTCCTTAATCAGTTCGTCAAGCTGAGCGTCAGCAAGGACTTTTGGGACATGTTCCTGGTTGTGATCCAGCTTGGCGCGATCCTGGCCGTCTGTGTCATGTTCTTTGGACAGCTCAACCCGTGGTCGCGCAAGAAGTCCACGGCCGAGCGCAAGGGCACCTGGCGCCTGTGGGGCCAGATCATCGTGGCGTGCCTGCCTGCGGCCGTGATCGGCGTGCCGCTGGACGACTGGATGGAGGCCCACCTGGGCAGTCCCTTTGTGATAGCTGCCGCGCTCATCGTGTACGGCATCGCGTTCATCGCGATCGAGACGCATCGCGAGCACAAGGCCGAGCAGATTGCGATCGAGCGCTCGTTCAGCCCGCGTCCGCAGCACTTCAAGCCCAACTCGCAGCCCGTGGCGCAGAGCAAGGCCGCCCTGGCGGACGTGGACGCCCGCGTGCAGAGCATTGGCGAGCTTGGTTGGGGCACGGCCATCGGCATCGGCATCTTCCAGGTGCTTTCCATGGTCCCCGGCACGTCGCGCTCCGGCTCCACCATCATCGGCGGCCTGCTGCTCGGCTGCTCGCGAGCCGTGGCGGCCGAGTTCACGTTCTACCTGGCCATTCCCGTGATGGTGGGCGCCTCCGGCCTGCGCCTGGTCAAGTTCTTCCTCAAGGGCAACGCGTTCACCGGCACGGAGCTCGCGATTCTTGGGGTTGGCTGCCTGGTGGCCTTTGTCGTGTCGATCCTGGTGATTCGCTTCCTCATGGGCTTCATCAAGAAGCACGACTTCAAGCCCTTCGGCTGGTACCGCATCGCCCTCGGCGTTGTGGTGATCGCGTACTTCCTGGTGGCGTACCACATCATCTAGCGGCGGCAGAAAAGCGCGAGACATGGCGGTCGGCTCACGTGGCTGGCCGCCTTTTTATATGCCTAGACTCGTCTGAGCACCACGTATGCGTTGAGGTCGCTGGGCGCATCGAGCGGTAGGGTAGTTCTTCTCTTCCGCAATTGATATAACAAGCGTCACATTTTCGCAGCTAGACACCTGTTTGTTTTGGAAACCTTAGGATGCATAAACTCGAGTGTGCTGGGAAACCCCACCCATAACGTTAAGGTTTGGTAAGCGGGTGAGAAAAACGTCTCACCTTTGATGTTTGATCGCTTGGCCCAATAGTCCGTGTACGACCTGTTACCGCCAAAAATGGCATATCAACTGCCTAGAATCATGCGGTTTATTGAGCTAATCGCGTGCGCTAGAATGTCAGGTTCCTCATATCGTGGCCGCACACTTGACCCCTTTGCCGCCAAAATGTCACTGTGCATATAGCTATTCGATATTCATACCCTCAAAAGTTGCCGAAACGTTTCCAGTCGCGAAACTCTTCGTCATGAGCAACGCTCACGGCGGAACAAACGACCGTTTGGCGGCCCGTTTTCGACCGCTTGCCCATTGGACAGGCCACTCCTCTGAAACACTTTGCCCTTACGCGACGGAAGCCTTGCACCCTTTTCTAAAGTACGTTTCCCGGAAATCCCCAACACGGTCTGGAGGGTGAAGGCATGCAAGAGGCATCAGCTGTCAGCATTGCTAAGCAGAAGAAGAAGGAGCTCGACTCCAGCTTCTTCAAGAAGGGCATCATGGTCGCCCTGTTCTCGAGCCTTATGTACGGCTTCTACACGGCGTTCGTGACTGCTGGTCAGAACTCGCAGCTGTGGACCAGCTGGACCAGCGCCATCAACCCCGCCGCCTTCCTCGCGGTCTTCATCATCCCGACCGTCGCCAGTGCCATCAACGACTCCTGCAGTGCCATCTGGGCGCTTGCCATCACCGCAAAGCAGGGCAAGCTTGGCGACTTCGGCCGCACCATCAACACCAAGCCCGGCATCATCCTGATGCTCTCCGCACTCGTCGGTGGCCCAATCGCCACGGTCGCGTACATCATCGCCCTTTCCCAGGCGGGCACCATCGTCGTCCCCATCGCGGCGCTCAACCCCGCCATCGGCTCGATTCTCTCCCGCATCCTCTACAAGCAGGAGCTTGGTCCCCGCAAGATTGCTGGCATCGCTATCTGCGTCGTCGCGGGCCTCATGATCGGCACCGCCAGCCTCACCGGCGACTCCTCCTCCAACATGGCCCTTGGCCTCGCCCTTGCGTTCATCGCCGCGCTTGGCTGGGGTGCTGAGGGCTGCATCGCCGGCTATGCATCCTGCATGATCGACACCCAGATCGGCATCACCATCCGCCAGTGCGTCTCCGGCGTGGTCGAGCTCATCGTCATCCTCCCGGTCCTGTCCCTCATCGGCGGCGTCAACCTTGGCCAGACCTTCGGTTACGTCGGCGCGGCCATCACGGACCTCCCCACAATCCTCTGCTTCATCGTCGCGGGCTTCTCCGCCTACAAATCCTTCGCAAGCTGGTATCGCGGCAACTCCATGTGCGGCACCGCGCTTGGCATGGCCTGCAACGGCACGTACACCTTCGTCGCACCGCTCGTCACGTGGATCATCGTCGGCCTGATCATGGGCGTCCCCGGTTATGCCCTTCCGCCGATCGCATGGGTCGCCGCAGTCGTCATGATCCTTGGCATCCTCGTTATCGCGGTTGACCCCAAGGAGCTCTTCGGAAAGAAGGAGGAGGCATAATGCGCCCGCTCAACTACGCAATGCTCAAGTACTTCACGACGGTCGACGAGGCAAGCGTCGACGACGTGATGAAGGACCTCTCCTCTGACTACTCCGGATACACGGCGTTCAAGCGCGACAAGATGCAAGAGGCCCTCATGACGGCCGAGAAGAACGGGCTCATCAGTGAGAGCCGTGTCGATCTGGACGACAACGGCGACCTTCGGGTGTTCTACAGCGCTGACGCCGAGCAGCGCGACACCATCAATTCCTACATCAAGTAAGGGGGTTCGTCATGCGCTACAGGGGAGAGGAGGCCATCGGCCTCATCGAGACCATCGGCATGGTTCCCGCAATATACGCGGCCGACGCCATGCTGAAGGCCGGCGACACGGAGCTGATTAGCTACGAGAACGTCGGGTCCACCCTCGTCACCATCATCGTCAAAGGCGATGTCGCGGCGTGCGAGGCAGCGGTCAAGGCCGGCAAGGAGGCTGCCTCCAGCATCGGCAAGCTCACCGCTGCAAACGTGATGAAGAGGCCCGTGCCGCCCATCGGCGATGTCGTCTCCGTCCACGACGTCGACTACAACTAGGAGGTTGGCAATGGCAAGTGAGGGCATGGACGCACTTGGCGCCATCGAGACCTTTGGCCTGGTATGGGTCCTCGAAGCTGGCGACGCCATGTGCAAGGCGGGCGATGTCGAGCTCATTGGCTACGAGAACACCGCCTCTGGTTACATCTCCATCCTCGTCAAGGGTGACGTCGCGGCGTGCAAGGCCGCGGTCGAGGCGGGCGTCAAGGCCGTCGAGGCGCTGGGAGCCGAGGTCTACAGCTCCGTCGTCATCCCGAGGCCGCATCCCGACCTCAAGAAGATCACCGACAAGTACACCGTCGAGAAGCTGCTTCCCTACTAAGGGGGTGTCGAATGTCTCTCATCGATAACGATCTCCTCTCGATTCAGGAGGCGCGTATCCTCCTGGAGCATGCGGCAGAGTCCGCGGAGGTCCTCGAGGGACTGCCGGCATCGCTGGTCGACGACTTCCTGTCCCACCTGCGCGAGCGCCTCCTCCCCAAGGCCCTCGAGTACGCGGAGTCGTCCTTCTCGGAAAGCGACTACTGCTCTCCCGATGACGAGTCTGAGCTCACCAAGTGGGTCCTGAGCGACCTGCTGGCCGACGTGCGCGCGCAGACCCCGGTCCAGAAGATCATCCGCTCGCGCAACGGGTCCGCCGAGGTGTGCCTCTCCAAGGGCGTAGTCGTGTCGCTGCTCCCGGACTGGCTCGCGGTCCCCACGATGCTCAGCCAGCTCTTCATGGCAGTGCACTCCAAGAGCCCCATCGTCTTCTCGGCCAGCGCGCGCATCCATGGCACGTGCGAGAAGGTCATCGACGACGTGCTCGAGGTCGCGGAGTTCTGCCACTATCCCACGGAGTCGATCGGTTACCTCTCGACGTACTGCCCCGAGGGTGAGGAGTGGGTCTGCTCGCAGCCGTGCGTCCGTGTGGTCATCGACTCGCGCGAGGAGTCGAACGCCCACGACTTCGACGCTGCCGGCAGGGACGTCTACCACGCCACGCTGGGCAACAACCCGGTCTTCGTGGAGTCGACGGCGGACCTCGCGGCGTGCGCGGACGAGGTCGTGCTCGGCAAGTCGTTCTGCTACGGAATGCTTCCGGGCGCCGAGCAGAGCGTTGTCGTGGAGCGCGCCGTGGACGAGCAGTTCCAGGCGGAGCTCCGCCGCCGCGGATGCTACTTCCTTTCGGACGAGCAGGCAGACAGGCTCGTCGGCACACTCTTCATGTCCGACGGCACGCCGTATCGCGAGCTCATCGCGAAGAGCGCCTTCGACCTGGCTCGTCGAGCCGACATCACTGTCCCCGAGAGCACGAAGGTCCTCGTCGTCGTGAAGCCCTACGTCAGCGAGTACAGCTTCTTCTCGAAGGCGAAGTTTGGCCCCGTCCTCTCGTACTACGTGGAGGACAGCTGGCGTACCGCGTGCGAGAAGTGCATCGAGCTGATTCTGAACAGCGGCCACGGCAACGCACTCTCGATCTTCTCGAAGGATCCCGAGGTCATTCGCCAGTTCATCCTCAAGAAGCCGGTGGGCAGGGTCCTCGTGAACGTGAGTACCGGCCTCGGCTGCATCGGGTGTCACAGCGACCTTCCCAAGACGCTCACCGTGACCGGTTGGGACTGCGCCACCACCTCGGAGCTTGGGGTCACCTACGGGGACTTCGTGCGACGGCGGCAGGTTGGAATCGGGGAGGGAGACGACGCCCTCGACCTGCTCGACAAGGCGAGCTCGTGCGACCACACCCCAGTGACGGTGAAGATTCGGATTCCCAGCTCCAAGGGCGGAGAGAAGAGCCGCACGGACGAGCCGAAGAATACAGGCAAGGAGCCGGGAGACTGGTTTTCCGGCGTAGTACAGGCAATTCGTAACGATTACGAAGAGGAGTGAGAATGGACATCAAGGAGTTTGCGAAGGAACTGTCCGAGGCAACCAAGGACATGTCCGACGAGCAGCGCGAGACTGTTCGCAAGATGTTCGAGAAGGTGGCCGACCAGCTCGACGCGCCCGCCGCTCCTGCCCACGCGCACGTGAGCAGCGATGATCCCTACGACGTTCCCGATGGCCCCACCGACCGTCAGGTTCGCCTGAAGGACAACTTCCTCAAGCAGGTCCCCAGCATCACCATGTTCCGCGCTCGCGCGGTCACCGAAATCATGAAGGCCAACCCCGGCATGCCCAAGATCGAGCTGCGCGCCAAGGCCTTCCGCCGCTGTTGCGAGACCGCGCCTCTCGTCATCCAGGATGACGAGCTGGTAGTCGGCGCCCCCTGTGGCGCGCCTCGCGCGGGTGCCTTCTCGCCCGACCTCGCGTGGCGTTGGCTGCGCGACGAGCTCGACACCATCGGCGACCGTCCTCAGGACCCGTTCTACATCTCTGAGGAGGACAAGCAGTACTGCCGCGATGTCCTTTTCCCGTTCTGGGAGGGCAAGTCGCAGGAAGAGATCTGCGAGGACCAGTATCGCGAGGCTGGCGTCTGGGAGCTCTCCGGCGAGTCCTTTGTCTCTGACTGTTCTTACCACGCCATGAGCGGCGGCGGCGACTCCAACCCTGGCTACGACGTCATCCTCATGCACAAGGGCATGCTCGACATCCAGCAGGAGGCCAAGGATCACCTGGCCGAGCTTGACTACGCCAACCCCGACGACCTCGATAAGATCTACTTCTACAAGAGCGTCATCGACACCACCGAGGGTGTCATGATCTACTCCAAGCGTATGAGCGACTATGCTAAGGAGCTCGCTGCCAAGTGCGGCGACCCCAAGCGCAAGATGGAGCTCGAGCAGCTTGCTGACATCCTCGCCTACGTGCCCGCCCACAAGCCCCGCACCTTCTGGGAGGCCGTCCAGTCCGTCTTCACCATCGAGAGCCTGCTCCCGTTGGAGGAGAACCAGACCGGCATGTCTCTGGGCCGCGTCGACCAATACATGTACCCGTTCTACAAGGCTGACATCGAGGCCGGCCGCATCACCCCGTACCAGGCCTTCGACATCGCCGGCTGCATGCTCATCAAGATGAGCGAGATGATGTGGGTAACCTCCCGTGGCCAGTCCGAGTTCTTCGCCGGCTACCAGCCGTTCGTGAACATGACCCTCGGCGGCGTCACCCGTCAGGGCCACGATGCGACCAACGACCTCACCTACCTGCTGATGGACGCCGTCCGCCACGTGAAGGTCTACCAGCCCTCCATCGCCTGTCGTATCAACAACAAGTCCCCCGAGAAGTACATGCGCAAGATCGTCGACATCGTGCGCTCGGGCATGGGCTTCCCCGCCTGCCACTTCGACGACACGCACATCAAGATGATGCTCGCCAAGGGTGTCAGCGTCGAGGACGCTCGCGACTACTGCATGATGGGTTGCGTCGAGCCGCAGAAGTCCGGCCGCCTCTACCAGTGGACCTCCACGTCCTACACGCAGTGGCCGATTTGCATCGAGCTCACCCTCAACCACGGCGTGCCCCTGTGGTACGGCAAGCAGGTAACGCCCGACTACGGCGACCCCGCGCAGTACAAGACCTACGAGGAGTTCGACGCCGCGGTCAAGAAGACCATCTACTACGTCACCAAGTGGACCGACGTCGCAACCGTGATCTCGCAGCGCGTCGCCCGTGACGTTGCCCCCAAGCCGCTCATGTCCATCATGTACGAGGGCTGCATGGAGCACGGCAAGGACGTCTCCGCCGGCGGCGCCATGTACAACTACGGCCCCGGCGTCGTGTGGACGGGCCTCGCGACCTATGCCGACTCTATGGCCGCCATCAAGAAGCTCGTGTTCGACGAGCACAAGTACACCCTCAACCAGCTCAACGAGGGCCTCAAGGCGGACTTCGAGGGCTACGAGCAGATGCGCCAGGATTGCCTCAATGCCCCCAAGTACGGCAACGACGATGATTACGCCGACAACATCGCGGCTGACATCATCGACTACACCGAGCACATCCACCTTGACTTCAAGACGCTGTACTCGCACATGTCCATCGGCACCCTCTCCATCTCCAACAACACGCCCTTCGGTGAGATGACGGGCGCCTCCGCCAACGGCCGCAAGGCTTGGACGCCTCTGTCCGACGGCATCAGCCCCACCCAGGGCGCCGACCACAAGGGCCCGACCGCGATCATCAAGTCGGTTTCCAAGCTGTCGAACGACTCCATGAACATCGGCATGGTCCACAACTTCAAGCTCATGAGCGGCCTGCTGGACACCCCCGAGGGCGAGAACGGCCTCATCACGCTGCTGCGCACCGCATCGATGTTCGGCAACGGCGAGATGCAGTTCAACTACCTGGACAACAAGACGCTCATCGACGCCCAGAAGCACCCCGAGAAGCACCGCGACCTGGTCGTCCGCGTCGCCGGCTACTCCGCGTTCTTCAACGAGCTCTGCAAGGACGTCCAGGACGAGATCATCAGCCGCACCATGCTGACCAAGTTCTAATTTCCGTAACGTCTGAAGGTCAAAGGGAGCCGCACGTCGCGGCATGTCACAGAAGGGAGAGGTTGCAATGAGCCATGAGCAGGGAAGCGTGGAACGCAAGGCACGCATCTTCAACCTTCAGAAGTACAACATGTACGACGGCCCCGGCGTGCGCTCCATGGCCTTCCTCAAGGGCTGCCCGCTCCGCTGCAAGTGGTGCTCCAACCCGGAGAGCCAGCAGCGTGGCCACGAGGTCATGTTCAAGACCGCCAACTGCGTCAGCTGCGGCGCGTGCGCCGCGGTCTGCCCGGTCGGCGTGCACAAGATGGTCGACGGCAAGCACGTGGTCGACCGCAGCGTGCAGTGCATCGGTTGTCGCCAGTGCGAGCAGGCTTGCATGTACAGCGCCCTGCAGGTGATGGGCGAGGATCGTCCCGTTGACGAGATCGTCGAGTTCTTCGACGAGGACAAGGACTTCTACCGCATGTCCGGCGGCGGTATCACGCTGTCCGGCGGCGAGGTCCTCGCCCAGCCCGAGGCTACGCTCGCCATTCTCATGGCGTCAAAGGCACGCGGTTACAACACCGCGATAGAGACCTGCGGGTATGCGCCCACCGAGACGATCATGAAGGTGGCCCAGTACGTGGACCTCTTCCTGTTCGACATCAAGCAGATGGACCCCGTGAAGCACAAGTACTGGACGGGGGTCAACAACGAGCAGATCCTCTCGAACGTTAAGAACCTGCTCGAGAACGGCTACAACGTGCGAGTCCGAATGCCTCTTCTCAAGGGCGTGAACGACTCAAAGGAGGAGATCGATGCGGTCATCGAGTTCTTCAAGCCGTATCGGTACCAGAAGAACTTCGACGGCGTGGACCTTCTCCCGTACCACAAGCTGGGGGTCGGCAAGTACGCCTCCCTCGGCAGGGACTACGAGATCAAGGAAGACCCGTCGCTCTCCGAGGACGATCTCAAACGCGTCGAGGGATGGATCAAGAACGCGGACTTCAAGGTCAACCTCGTGAAGCACTAGACGGCAATCGAGAGGAATGTCCCATCCACGGGGCACGGAGAAACTAGAGAGGAGGAAGGCATGCACTACGTAACCGAGGACGAGCTGCGGGAGGCTTACTCGAAGGAGCCGTTTGGAACCTACGAGCTCCCGAAGGGCGCCCGGCTGACTCCAAGCGCCAGGCAGTTCCTGATTGATTTCAGGGTCGAGTTTGACGGCGGCGAACCGACGCCGGTAGCGGGCGCACATGGACAGGCGGCCAAGGGTATGGCAAGTGCCAGACAGCCCCTGGACCTGGGGGCGCTCGTGCACGACGCCAACCTCCTGGGCACGAGGCTTCGCCTGCTCGCCCGCAGGTCCCTGGGCATCGACAATGCGGTGGCCCGTCAGGCCGAGGCAGTAGGACGCAGGTGGCAGGGGGCTACGACCCCGGCGGACCTCGTGGCTGACAAGCCAAAGGCCGAAGGCACCTGCGATCCACCTGGACCGCCTCCGCAGCCGGCCTTCGACGCCGGCGTGCACCCCGTCTTCTTCGAGATGGCATATGTGCACGCGCAGCTAGGCAGGTTTACCCGCGCCTGGGCAAATGCCCAGGCAAAAGCGGGGCCGGAGGACGCCAGGACGATCGGAGCCTGGATCACGGAGGCCGCGAAGGTGTGCGAGGTACTTGAAGCAGCGGTAGAGAGAGCTGGGGAGGAGGTGTAGCGATGGTCGATCTTCAAAGGACAAACGAGAGGCTGGATGATCTGCTCTCCTGCGTTGACCACCCCAAGGCGGTTAAGGAGGGCCAGAAGCTGTATTGCGGCCTCGACTTGGGCACGGCTTTCATCGTGCTCGTGGTCCTCGACGAGGATGGCAACCCGGTCGACTGCAAGTACCAGTTCGCCAGCGTGGTAAGGGACGGCATGGTCGTCGACTATGTGGGCGCCTGCGACATCGCTCGCCACCTCAAGGAACAGATCGAAGGGGAGCTGGGCGTAGAGCTCGAAGAGTGCGCCGTTGCCATCCCTCCCCAGACGGAGTCGCTCGACGGTGGCGTCGTTCGCAACGTCGCCGAGAGCACGGGGATGGAGTGCACCGCAGTCTTCGACGAGCCGACGGCCGCGAACCTCCTCATCGGCACCAAGGACGGTGCCGTCGTGGACATCGGCGGCGGCACGACCGGAATCTCGGTCTTCAAGGATGGCAAGGTCGTCGAGTGCATCGACGAGTCCACGGGAGGCACGCACTTCTCACTTGTCCTCGCTGGTGCCAAGGGCATGAGCTTCGACGACGCAGAGCTTTACAAGCGTCAGCCGGAGCACCACAGCGAGGTTCTTCCGATCGTGGCCCCGACCATCGACAAGGTGACCTCGATCATCAAGAGGGCATGCAGTGGCTACGACGTCCCCGAGGTCATCCTCGTCGGCGGCACGGCGGAGCTCACGGGCATCGAGGACCGGGTCAAGAAGCAGCTTGGCATCGAGGTGCACAAGCCCAACCACCCCATGTTCGTAACCCCAATGGGCATCGCGCTTGGCTGCATGCTCAAAGCTAAGGAGCGCCAGGATGCTTGATATCAGGGTCATCAAGGCTCCGGCGCCGGGGACCATGCAGATCATCCGCCTGAGGAGCGGGGCGCGCTGGAGCGAGGACTTTCGCCCTGCTGCGGTCGGTCTCGTGCAAGGCAAGATGATCGACATGGTGGTCGCAAGCGATATCGCGGAGAAGACCGCGGGCGTGGTCGTGACCGACGTGAGGGGTTCCTGCCCGCAAAACATGGTGATGCTTGCCATCGCGGGCGAGACGGCAGAGGTAATGGAGTGCCTGACCAAGATTCGAGACGGAGGGGACCACACCCATGATTGTGGGTAAGCTCATCGGCTCGATCTGGGCCACGCGCAAGTACGACGAGCTCAACGGCATGAAGCTCATGCGCGTCGAGGTCGTAGCCGGGGATGACGCGGGGAAGCAGCTCATCTGCGTCGACACCATCAGCGCGGGAGTGGGGGACAGAGTCATCGTGACCACCGGCGCTTCCGCCTACCTCTTCATGAGGGATGAGTTCAACAAGAACGCCCCGGTTGACGCTGTGATTGTAGGAATCATCGACGAAGACGTGAGTCTGTAAGGAAAGGAGGACGGGATGAAGAGGCTTATCAGCGCGAAGGACGTCGTCGCGGCGGCAGAGCACCACAAGAACATCGTCGTGGACGACAACACCATCGTCACCGCCCAAGCGCGTGACGTCGCCAAGGAGCGCGGGGTCCTCCTCCAGAGCGAGGCCGAGGCTGCAGCCGAGCAGCACGAGGAGGCTCCCGCTCAGGAGCATCACGAGGAGGTTGCCCCACAGCATCACGTGGTGAAGGAGCACAAGCATGAGGAGAAGGAGCCTGCCCTCTCGGCAGACGAGCTCGAGCACCTCATCGCCGCTGCGTTCGAGAAGGGCATTTGGACCAAGGACGACATCGATACCCTGGTGGGGAAAAAGCCTGCGGCCAGCAACCCCAACATTGTTCCCGTGGGCGTCTCCGGTCGTCACATCCACCTGTCCAAGGAGCACCTGGAGCAGCTGTTCGGCGTTGGCTACGAGCTGACCCCTATCAAGGACCTGAGCCAGCCTGGCCAGTACGCCTCGAAGGAGTGCGTGACCCTCGCTGGACCCAAGGGCGTCATCCAGAAGGTGCGCGTGCTGGGTCCCGTGCGTTCTAAGACTCAGGTCGAGGTGCTCGCGGGCGACACCTTCAAGCTCGGCATCCCGCAGGCTATTCGCTTGTCGGGCCACCTTGAGGGAACTCCCGGCGTCACCGTCATCGGACCGAGGGGCACCGTGGTTCTGAACGAGGGCGTCATCGTTGCCGCTCGTCACATCCACATGAACCCCGCCCAGGCAGCCGAGCGCGGCTTCCACGACGGGCAGATCGTCTCCATCAAGACCGGCGGCGAGCGTGGTGGCGTCCTGGACAACGTCATCATCCGCGTCACGGAGACCGGCAACCTCGATTGCCACATCGACACCGAGGAAGCCAACGCACTTCACATCAAGTGCGGCACCACAGTTGAGGTAGTCAGGTAGCAGGTAGCAAAGGCGTAATAGCGCAGGTAACGGACCCAGGGAGGAAAAATGGCAAGCACGACTGAGGCACTCGGAATGATCGAGACCAAGGGCATGGTCGGAGCCGTCGAGGCCGCCGATTCCATGGTCAAGGCAGCGAACGTGAGGCTCGTGGGCAAGGAGCGCGT
>QOUO01000028.1 GCA_003862195.1 Coriobacteriaceae bacterium
CGGACGTCGTGGCGGGCCTCCGTCACGATGCGCTCGATCACGCTGTCTGCCTCCTCGCCGGTGGCCGAGAAGACCGTGCGCACGCCCGCGATGGTGAGGTTTGGCCTGTCGGGCGACACGTTGCCCGCGCCGTCGAACACGACGACGGCCTCGTAGCGGCCCTGGGCGTAGGCGGCCACGTCTGCCACGAGCAGCTTGCGGGCGCGGTCGAAGGGGTCCGTGTCGCCCAGGCGGCCCGAGACCTCGTCCACCAGCGCCATGTAGCGCGGCGACTTGTGGATCACGTTGTAGCCATCCACCACGAGGAGCTCCTGCGGGCGCGCCATCGCTACTCCGCCTCCCCGGCAGCACGCAGGGACTCGCGGCGCAGCCACTCGTAGCACATGACCGTGGCGGCCTGCGCCGCGCCGAGCGACGCCCTCCCCCGCTGGGGCAGGCGGCACTCGAAGTCGCACCTCTGGCGCACCAGGCGCGATACGCCCGTGCCCTCCGGGCCCACGACCAGGCAGAGGCGGCCCTCCAGCGGGGCCGACCACACGTCCTGCCGCGCGTCGTCCGCGGGGCAGGCCACCCAGAAGCCGGCCTGCTTGAGCTCGTCGATCGCGGTCGCGAGGTTAGGCACCTGCGCGACGGGCACGCGCCGCACCGCGCCCGCGGACGCCCTGTGGGCACGCACGCCCACGCCGGCCGCGCGCGCCTTGGCGACCACGACGCCGGCCGCGCCCACGGCCTCCGCAAAGCGGACGACGGCGCCGAGGTCTTCCTCCTCGATCACGTGGTCGAGAAGGACGACGAGCGCGTCGCCCTGGCCCGCCCTCTGGATGACGTCGGCAAGCTCCGCGTAGTCAAACGGGCTGGCCTGAGCCACGACGCCCTGGTGGACGCCGTGGTTGCTGAGCGAGTCGAGCCGCGCCTTGGGGACGCTCTCCACGGGCACGCCCGCCGCCTCGAGCCTGCGCACGAGCGCCGCGAGCGTCTGGTCCTGATCGGACCCCGCGGCCACGAGGGCGCGCCTGAGGGGGATGCCCGCCTCGAGCGCCTCCGCGCAGGCGCGGCGGCCCACCACGAGGTCGCTCGCGGGACGCGCGCCCTGGTGCGCCCCACGGGTGACGCCGCCGCGGGGGCTTGCGCCCCTGGGGCCGCCGGAGCGGGGACCACGGTTCTTCTCGCCCGCGCCGCCGCGGGACTTGGGGCCACGCTGACCCTGTCCCGCGGACCTGGGACCCCTGCCGCGTGAGGAGCTTCGCGCCATGTGCCTACGCCTTCCTGGTCAGGCGTGCACCGGCGGCCGTGTCCTCGACCACGAGGCCGAGCTTGGCGATGCCGTCGCGGATGGCGTCTGCCGTGCCCCAGTCCTTGTTGGCACGGGCCTCCTGGCGCGCCGCCAGCAGCACGCGGGCGGCCTCGTCCGGGTCGTCGCCCTCGAAGCCGGCGTACTGTGCCGCAAGTGGCACCAGCTCGGCGGGGAGGCTCTTCTCGCCCAGGCCGGAAAGGTCGATGCCCAGGACGTCGGAAAGCTCCACGATCATGTCGGCCGCGCGCAGCGCCGGGGCCGTGGCGGCGTCGTTGCCGGCGTCGGCCAGGTACTTGTTGGCGGCCGTGACCAGGCCAAAGATGGCCGCGAGGCCGCCGGAGGTGTTGAAGTCGTCGTCCATCTGGCGCACGAACTCGTCGTGGGCCGCATCGATGGCCGCGCCCAGCGTGCGGTCGTTGTCGCTCAGCTCGCCGTCCTGCGGCGCGTTGTCGGCCGCCCAGCGCAGGTTCTTGACGCAGGTGCGCAGGCGCTCGAGCGTGCCCACGGCGCCGTCAAGCTGGTCGGTCTGGAAGTCGAGGGCGGAGCGGTAGTGGGTCTGCAGCATGAGCAGGCGCACGGCGTCCGCGGGGTACTTGTCCAGGATCTCCTTGAGCGTGAAGAAGTTGCCAAGCGACTTGGACATCTTCTCGCCGTTGACGCGGAGCATCCCCGTGTGCATCCACACGTTGGCGAGCGGACGGTCCCACGCGCACATGGCCTGGGCGGTCTCGTTCTCGTGGTGTGGGAAGACCAGGTCCTGGCCGCCGCCGTGGATGTCGATGGGCGTGCCCAGGTAGCGGTGGATCATGGCGCAGCACTCCGTGTGCCAGCCGGGGCGTCCCTCGCCCCAGGGGCTGGGCCAGCTGGGCTCGCCGGGCTTGGCGGCCTTCCATAGCGCAAAGTCGAAGGGGTCGCGCTTCTGGTCGTTAACCTCCACGCGCTCGCCGGCGCGCAGCTGGTCGAGCTCGCGGCCGGACAGGATGCCGTAGTGGTTGTCAGAGCGGACGGAGAAGTACACGTCGCCGTTGTCGGCAACGTATGCGTGGCCCTTCTCTATCAGGATCTTGATCATGTCCTGCATGGCCTGGATCTCGCGCGTGGCGCGCGGGCGGATGTCCGGGTCGAGGATGCCAAAGCGGTGCATCTGCTCGATGAAGGCGTCGCTGTACTCCTGCGCCACCTCGGCCGCGGTGCGGCCCTCCTCGTTGGCGCGGTTGATGATCTTGTCGTCCACGTCCGTCAGGTTCTGGGCAAACGTGACCTCGTAGCCCTTGTACTGCAGGTAGCGGCGGATCACGTCGAAGCTCAGGAACGTGCGCGCGTTGCCGATGTGAATCTGGTCGTACACGGTGGGGCCGCACACGTACATGCGGACCTTGCCCTCGTCTATCGGCTTGAACTCTTCTTTCCTGTGCGTCTGGGTGTTATAGATGAGCATGGGTTTCTCCTTGCTGTGCATGCACGTCGGCCTGGGGCCGCTCACGTATCTGGAATGGCATTCTATACGGTTTGCGTCGCGGGCGCATGCCACGCCGCGCCGGCATGGCCCCTTGCGTCCCGCGCTCCTAGCGGCCGCTACATCGCCCGTCCCCAGGCGCGCCATCGTCCAGGAGGACCACCGCCCATGCGGCGATGCCCTCCTTCCTACCCACAAAGCCGAGCCCCTCCGTGGTGGTTGCCTTCATGCCAACGCTCCCCACGGGAAGCCCCATGGCGCCGGCGAGCCGCTCGCGCATCTGCTCGCGGTACGGTGCCAGCTTGGGCGCCTGCGCGGCGATGGTGCAATCGCAGTCGAGCACGCGCGCGCCGCGCGAGCGCACCACGTCCATCACGCGCGAGAGCAGCACGAGCGAGTCCGCCCCCTCGAAGGCCGGGTCGTCGTCCGGGAAGAGCTGGCCGATGTCGCCCGCGCGGAGCGTCCCCAGTATGGCGTCCATCAGGGCGTGCGTGACCACGTCCGCGTCCGAGTGTCCCAGGAGCCCCAGCTCGTAGGGCACCTCGACCCCGCCCAGGACGCACCTGCGACCCTCGGCAAACCGATGCACGTCAAACCCGTGTCCTATGCGAAGCACGACGCCTCCCAACGCGGCCGCGGCTACTTGATGCCGCAGCCCTCCTCCATGATGCGACGCTCGAGCAGCGTCTGGGCAATGGCCAGGTCCTCGGGCAGCGTCACCTTGATGTTCTCGCGCGTGGACTCCACGCACACCACGCGCCCGCCGTGACGCTCCACCAGCGACGCGTCGTCGGTCCCCACAAACTCGTCCCAGATGGCGGCGCGGTGCGCGGACACGATGGCCTTGGTCCTGAAGACCTGCGGCGTCTGGGCGCACCAGTAGTAGCTGCGGTCCGGCGTCGCGACGATGTTCTTCTCCTCCACCAGCTTGAGCGTGTCCGTGGATGGCACGGCGCAGATCGCGCCGGCAACGGAGTCGTCCGAGCGCAGGCGGGCGCAGCAACGCTCCAGGTCCTCCGTCCTCATGAGGGGCCGCACCGCGTCGTGTATGGCCACGAGCGAGAAGCCCGCGCCCCCTGGGATTGCGCAGAGGCCGGAGTAGACGGACTCCTGCCGGGTCGCGCCCGCCTTGGCGAGCGTGACGCCGCAGCGCAGGTGCAGGCGGCCCAGCACGTCCTCGCGCATGAGCTGCTCGCGCTCCGGCTTGCACACCACCACGATGTGCCCCACGGAGGGCGCGCGGTCGATCGCCAGGATGGACCAGCAGGCTATGGGCAGCCCGCAGAGCTCCACGTACTGCTTGCCCACCGGGTTGCCAAAGCGCGCGCCCACGCCACCCGCGACCACGACGGCGCAGGTGTCCGGCCCGGACGCCGCCTCGCCCGGGCGCCGCGCGCACGCGCAGGCGCATGGCCTCGGCGCGCTCATGCGCGCTTGCCCCACATGCGATAGAGGCTGTCCGCCAGGATGCTGGGGTTCTGCACGCCCACGGAGTCGAGGCGGGAGGGGTTCTTCTCGATGTCGTCCAGAAGGTTCTGGAGGGAGCCGTACTCGTCCACGATCTTGTCGGCCATGCCCTTGCGCACGACGGAGATGCTCGAAAGCGTGCGCAGGCCCAGCGGCGTGAGGATGCTGTCCTCCGTCTTGCCCTCGTAGCCCAGCACGGACGCCACGACCTTGGGCGAGCGCAGGCGCGAGTTGTCCGTCTCGTGGAAGATCTTGCGGATGCGCTGGGCGTTCTCCACGGAGGAGTCCACGGCGTAGTCGCGGATGAGCAGCGTGTAGTTGTCGTCCGCGTCGCCCACGAACTCGTCGCGCTGCATGGCGATGGTCTTGCCCTCGCTACCCAGCTCCAGGATGTGGCTGTCCAGGTGCTCGGCCGCGTTCATGAGCACCTCGAACAGGTAGATGGTGTCCATGATGTCGCTCAGCGTGACGTAGTTGTCAAGCTCGAGCGTGGTCAGGCGCAGCAGGCTGTGGTCGAGCTGCGTGCGCGTGCTCTGGAGCGAGACCAGCAGCTGGTTGACGGAGGACATGATCTCCGTCACGGGGCGCAGCTGGTGGCCCTTGCCGTCCACGAAGACGGTCACCACCTGGCGGCGCTCGGAGACGGAGATGACCATGGCCTTGGTGAGCAGGCTCATGCGCGCGGCCGTGCGGTGGCGCATGCCCGTCTCGCTCGTGGGGAGCGACGGGTCGGGGTTGAGGTGGTAGTTCGCGCGCAGGATCTGCGTGAGCCCCTTGTCGATCACGATGGCGCCGTCCATCTTGGAGAGCTCGAACAGGCGGTTGGCCGTGAACGAGATGTCCAGGCGGAAGCCGTCGTCACCGGCGGCGAGCACGGCGTCCGTGTCGCCGATGCAGATGAGCGCGCCCATGTGGCCCGCGATGATCATGTCGAGCGCGTGCCTGAGCGAGGTGCCCGGCGCCGTCTGGCGTATGGCGGAGCGCAGTCGCTCCCGGCTGTCCTTGCTCTTCTCGGCCTCGTCCTGACCCATCGGCCCACCTCCACATCGCAGCCAGCCCGCCAAGGCGGGCCGGCGTCGGGTTGTCCCCATCAAGTATATTGCGAATCCACCCGCGTTTTAAGGCGCGGAGCAGAAGGGGCGCGACGGCCACGCCGCCACGCCCCCCCTGCGATCGAATTCCGCTCGCCTTGCGGCCGCCCTGCCGATGCTACTCGGCCGAGGCCACGCCGCCCGGCTCGGACGCGCTGGGCGAGAAGTGCCCCTCCGCACCGGACGTCCAGTGCTCGCGCGTCTGCGGAAGGTCCATGTGGACGCGCTCCGTGGCGGCAGGGATCTCTCCCTTGCCCTTCGTGAACGTGAGCCCGTCCTTTCCGGCGTCCACCTGGATGATGTCGCCGGCCTGCCACTCGCCCATGAGCATCTGCTCGGACAGCGGGTCCTCGATGAGCGTCTGGATGGCCCTGCGC
Organism: Coriobacteriaceae bacterium; assembly: GCA_003862195.1. GTDB lineage: Bacteria > Actinomycetota > Coriobacteriia > Coriobacteriales > Atopobiaceae > Parafannyhessea. The sequence continues at coordinate 5,686 of QOUO01000028.1, forward strand.
AGCGGGCGCGCGCCGTAGACCGGGTCCGTGCCCTCCTTGGCGATGTAGTCGCGCGCGGCGTCCGTCAGCTCGATGGACATGCCGTTTGCGATGAGGCGGTTGCGCAGGTCGCGAACCATGAGCTCCACGATCTTGCGCAGCTGCTCGCCCGTGAGCGACTTGAAGACCACGATCTCGTCCACGCGGTTGAGGAACTCGGGGCGGAACAGGTGCTTGAGCTCGCCCTCCACGCGGCTCTTGATCTCCTTGTCGGACAGGCCGCCGTTGCCCTGGGCCGAGAAGCCCATGGGTGCGGTCTGCGCGATCTCGCGCGCGCCGATGTTGGAGGTCATGATGATGACCGTGTTGCTGAAGTCGACCGTGCGGCCCTGGCCGTCGGTCAGCCTGCCCTCGTCCAGGATCTGCAGCAGGATGTTGAAGACGTCGGGGTGGGCCTTCTCGATCTCGTCGAACAGGACCACGGAGTACGGGCGCCTGCGGACGGCCTTGGTGAGCTCGCCGCCCTCGTCGTATCCCACGTATCCCGGAGGTGCGCCCACGAGCTTGGAGACCTCGTGCTTCTCCATGAACTCGGACATGTCGAAGCTGATGAGGGCATCGTCTGAGCCGAAGAGGAACTCGGCGAGCGACTTGGCGAGCTCGGTCTTGCCCACGCCCGAGGGGCCCAGGAAGATGAACGAGCCGCCGGGGCGACGCGGGTCCTTGAGCGGGGAGCGGCTGCGGCGGATGGCGCGCGCGACCTTGCTCACGGCCTCGTCCTGGCCGATGACGCGCTGGTGCAGGGCGTCCTCGCAGCGCAGGAGCTTGGAGGCCTCCGCCTCGGTGAGGTTGGAGACGGGCACCCCGGTGATGTCCGAGACCACGTCGGCAATGTCCTTCTCGTCCACGATGACGACGTTCTTGCTCTGCTTCTCGTGCCAGGCCTTCTCCAGCTCGTCGCGCTTGGTCGAGAGCTCGCGCTCCTTGTCGCGCAGGCGGGCGGCCTCCTCGAACTCCTGGGCGCTCGCGGCCTTGGACTTTTGGTCCTTGACGCTGGCGAGCTCCTCGTCCACCTTGGCGAGCTCGGGCGGCAGCGTGGTCTTGTGGACGCGCGTGCGGGCGCCGGCCTCGTCGATGATGTCGATGGCCTTGTCGGGCAGGAAGCGGTCCTGCACGTAGCGGTTGGACAGCGTGACCGCCGCCTCGATCGCGGCGTCGGTGTACTTGACGTGGTGGTGCTTCTCGTAGCGGTCCTGCAGGCCGTGGAGGATCTTGACGGTGTCCTCGGGCGTGGGCTCGCCGATGTTGACGGGCTGGAAGCGGCGCTCGAGCGCGGAGTCCTTCTCGATGTGCTTGCGGTACTCGTCCACCGTGGTGGCGCCGATGACCTGGATCTCGCCGCGCGACAGGGGCGGCTTGAGGATCGACGCGGCGTCGATGGAGCCCTCGGCCGAGCCGGCGCCGATGATGGTGTGGATCTCGTCGATGAAGAGGATGACGTTCTTGTCGTCCTCGACCTCGCGGATGACCTTCTTCATGCGGTCCTCGAACTCGCCACGGTACTTGGAGCCGGCGACGAGCGACGCGACGTCGAGCGTCCAGATCTGCTTGCCGCGCAGGATGTCGGGCACGTTGCCGGCCGAGATGAGCTGCGCCAGCCCCTCGACGATGGCCGTCTTGCCGACGCCCGGGTCGCCCAGGATGAGCGGGTTGTTCTTCTGGCGGCGCGCCAGGACCTGCATCACGCGCTCGACCTCGCGGCCGCGCCCGATGACGGGGTCGAGCTTGCCGTCGGCCGCGAGCTTGGTGAGGTTGCGGCCGAACTGCTCGAGCATGGAGCCATCATCCGAGCCGGAGCCCGCGCTCTGCGGGCCCGCACCCATGAACTGGGGGCCGAAGCCGACCTCGGCCGCCTGCGACGAGGGCTCGTCCTTCTCGCCCTCCTTGTCCATCAGCTCGCTGACGGCGTTGCGGATGGCGTCGCCGGAGACGCCCATGCGGGACAGCGCGGTCATGGCGCGGCCGTTGCCCTCCGCGACGATGCCGAGCAGCAGGTGCTCCGTCGCGATGTAGGTCTGGCCGCGGGTGACCGTCTCGCGGTACGCCGCCTCGAGCACGCGCTTGGCACGCGGCGTGAAGGGAATGTGCCCGCCAGGGACGGGCTCCTTCTCCTCGGACGAGATCTCCTTGATGGTCGCCACGGTCTCGTCGTACGTGACGTCCAGCTTCGCAAGTGCCTGGGCGGCGATGCCGTCGCCCTCCCGGATGAGCGCAAGCAGGAGGTGCTCCGTACCCACATACATCTTGCCGAGGTTGCGGGCCTCTTCCTGCGCGAGGCTCATGACCTTGCGTGCCTTGTCGGTAAACTTCTCGAACATGGGCGGTCCGATGCCTCCGTTCCTGTGTCCGGCGCGGGCCTGGGGCCGCGCCCATTGGTTAACTTGTAGCTCTTTACCCCACCTCGCGACGCAGTAACGCGCAATCCCAAATTCACGAACGCGCGACACGGGGCGGTAACGCGGCGGCGGGGGCGTGGCGAAGGCGTCGCCTCGTCCTGGCTGCGCGTAAGATTGATTCGATTTGCGTCTGGTACGGGAGGATGAGCACACGGTGATTCTGTCTTTGGCGCCCATGGAGGGCATCACGGGGTACGTCTTCCGTCGCGTGCACGCCCAGTGCTTTGGGACGCTCGAGAAGTACTACACGCCCTTTTTGCCGACGCCACGTGTGGGCAGCCGGTTTGGCGGCCGGGCGTCCAAGGAGGTCGCCCCGGCACACAACCGGGGGCTGAACGTTGTCCCGCAGCTCCTGACCAAGAACGCCGACGAGTTTGTCTGGTCGGCACAGATGCTGGCCGAGATGGGCTACAGGGAGGTCAACCTCAACCTGGGATGCCCCTCGGGAACGGTGGTGGCCAAGGGCAAGGGTTCCGGCTTCCTGCGCCATCCGGAGGAGCTCGAGGCGTTCCTTCGGGACGTCTGCGCACGCTCCCCGCTGCCGGTCTCGGTAAAGACGCGCCTTGGCCTGAGCGACGACAGCGAGTACGAGGCGATCCTGGACGTGTACTGCCGCATGCCGCTTGCCGAGCTCATCGTACACCCGCGCGTGCAACGGGACGGATACCGCGGCGAGCCCCGGTGGGAGCCGTACGGGCGGACGTTGGAGCGGGCTCCCTTTCCCGTCGCCTACAACGGAAACATCTTTGGCGTCGCCGATTTTGAGGCGCTGGTGGATGCCTACCCGACGACCCGCCACGTCATGCTGGGCCGCGGCATCGTCGCGAACCCGGCCCTGGCGAGGATGATTGGTGGGGGCCCGGCGCTCGGCATCGATGAGCTCAGGCGGTTCCACGACAGGCTGTTCCGGGCGTACGAGGAAGAGATCGGCGGCAATGCCGTGTTCCGCATGAAGGAGTGGTGGTCCTACGCAAAGGACGACTTTGCGGACCCGCACAAGGTGATCAAGGCGGTCAGGAAGGCCAGGGGCGTCGCCGATTACGAGGCGGCCGTCGAGCGCGTCTTCAACACCGCGGAGCTTGCATAGAGGAAGAGAAGAACGGGGCCTGCCGGCGGAAGGCTCCACCGACAGGCCCCTGGCCTTGCTATGTGCGTGGCCGCGACGCGGCCGTTACCCCTAGTAGAGCTTGGAGCCCGCGGGGATGGACGGGTCGACCATCAGCAGGTTCAGGCGCTCCTGGCCGTCCTCCTCGTGGATGGCGGAAAGCAGCATGCCGCACGACTCGATACCCATCATCTTGCGCGGCGGGATGTTGACTATCGCGACCACGTTCTTGCCGATGAGGTCCTCGGGCTCGTAGTAGGCGTGGATGCCGGAGAGGATCGTGCGGTCCGTGCCGGTGCCGTCGTCGAGCGTGAACTGCAGCAGCTTCTTGCTCTTGGGGACGGCGACGCAGTCCTTGATGTGGACGACGCGCATGTCGGACTGGCTGAAGACGTCAAACGTGACGCCCTCGGCGATCGGCTCCACGGTCACGCCCTGCTTGGCCTCCGCGGGGGCCTCGGCAGGGGCCTCGGAACCCTCGTCCTTCTCGTCCTTCTCGTCCTCAGCACCCTTGGCGTAGATGTCGCCCACGGGGGCGATGGCCTTCATGGCCTCGAGCACCTCGTTGAGGGCGTCGTTGACCTCGAGGCCGTTGTACTCCGCGCCCAGGCGCATGACGTCGCGGTCGCAGCCGGCGGCGAAGCGCTTGTCCTTGAACTTCTTCTTGAGCGACTTGAGCGGCATGTCCATGACGGAGCCGGACGGGCGCATGTGCGCGGCCGCCTGGATGAGGCCGGAGACCTCGTCGCACTCGAAGAGGACCTTCTCCATCTTGAGCTCGGGCTTGGGCAGGTCGTGGTTCATGTCGGAGTTGTGCGTCATGATGGCGTGCGCCAGGTAGGGGTTGGCGCCTGCCTCGGCCAGGAGCTCGGCGGTCTTCTGGGTGTGCAGCTGGTCGTCCTGCCACATCTCCCAGTCGAGGTCGTGCAGGAGGCCGACCTGGCCCCAGAAGTCCACGTTCTGCGGGTCATACTTCTGCGCGAAGTGGCGCATGAGGCCCTCGAGGGTCTCCGCGTGGCTCACGTGGAACGGGTCCTTGTTGTACTTGGTCACGAGTGCGAAGGCCTCGTCGCGGGTGAGCCCGCTGTCAAGCTTGTCCCCCTCGGCGGCCTTGGCGTCGATCGCGGCCTTGACGGCGTCGCTCATGGCACCCTCCTCCTGGGCAGGGGCCTCGTCCTTCTCCCCCGCCGCGTCGTTTGCGTCGGCCTCGGCCGGCGCATCCTTCTGGTCCTGGGCCTCGGCCTCGGCGGTCGCGCCCTTCTCCGCATTGGAGAAGAGCGAGTCCACGTTGGCGGCGGCGTTGTCCGTGCGTGCGCCGCTGACCTGGCGCGCGATGTCCTCCTTGGTCACGACCTCCGGCTTCATCTGCGGGAAGAGCAGCACGTCGCGGATGGAGGGCTGGTCGCAGAACAGCATCATCATGCGGTCGATGCCGTAGCCGATGCCGCCCGCCGGGGGCATCCCGTACTCGAGGGCGCGCACGTAGTCGTAGTCGTAGCCCATGGCCTCGTCGTCGCCAAAGCCCTTGGCCGCGACCTGCTCCGCAAAGCGGCCGGCCTGGTCGACGGGGTCGTTGAGCTCGCTGAACGCATTGGCGTACTCGTGGCCGGCGATCACGAGCTCGAAGCGGTCCGTGATGCGCGGGTCGTCGTCCTTGCGCTTGGCCAGCGGGCTGACCTCCTCCGGGTAGTCGCACACGAAGGTGGGGTTCACCAGGGTCTGCTCGCCCAGCTCGTCGTAGAGCTCGAACAGCAGCTTGCCGGCGCCCCAGTTCTCCTGCCACTCGATACCGTGCTTCGCGTTGAGCTCGCGCAGGTGCTCGATCGGCGTGTCAATGGAGAGCTCCTCGCCGCAGACCTCGGACGCAATCTCCGCCACGGTCGCGGAGCGCCAGGTGCCGGACAGGTCGATCTGCTGGCCCTGGTACGTGATGACCTCGTGGCCCTCCTCGCAGCCGCAGACCTCGCGCGCGATGGTCTTGAACAGGCCCTCGGTCAGCTGCTTCATGCCGTCGAGGTCGCTGTAGGCGCAGTAGGCCTCCATGGACGTGAACTCGGGGTTGTGCGTGAGGTCCATGCCCTCGTTGCGGAACTGACGGCCGATCTCGAACACGCGCTCCATGCCGCCCACGATGAGGCGCTTGAGCGGGAGCTCGGTGGCGATGCGCAGGTAGAAGTCACGGTCGAGCGCGTTGAAGTGCGTGACGAACGGCTTGGCGTTGGCGCCGCCCAGGATGGCGTGCATCATGGGGGTCTCGACCTCGATGTAGCCGTCGGACTCCATGTAGCGGCGGATCAGGCTCACGATGGCGCTGCGGCGGCGGAACACGTCGCGCACCTCGGGGTTCATGATGAGGTCGAGGTAGCGCTGGCGGTAGCGGATCTCGCGGTCCGTGAGGCCGTGGAACTTCTCGGGCAGCGGGCGGACCGACTTGCTGAGAAGGACGAGGCTCTTGGGCGCAAGGCTGAGCTCGCCGCGACGCGTGCGGACGACGTTGCCCTCCGCCTGGATGATGTCGCCCATGTCGAGCTTGCGCAGCAGCTCCCAGCTGGCCTCGTCCATGTCGTTGACGCGGCAGAACAGCTGGATCCTGCCCGTCACGTCCTCGAGCACAACGAACATGAGCTTGCCCTGGCCGCGGATCGCGCGGATCCTGCCCGCGAGGGAGTACGTGTCCTCGGTGTCGGCACCAGCCTCGAGGTCGGCGTACTTCTCCTCCAGGTCCTTGGCGTGCGCGGTGACCTTGCTCTTGATGGGATACGGGTTGATGCCGGCATCCATGAGCGCCTGCCGCTTGGCTCGGCGCACCGCCAGCACGTCGTTGATGTCAACCTCGGGCGCGTTGCTCGTCTGGTCCATTCTCTTCTCCTACGCTCCTTTGCGTCTCTGTTGCGCTTGCGTCCTCAACGCGGTCGCCCGCCGCCGCTCGCGTACCAAAAGCGCCCCAACCACACAGGGCTTGCCTGCGCAGTGGGGCGCGATGCGGTTCCGTGGCGGCGGGTACGTGCTATCGCGTGATGTTCACGATCTTGTACTCGCGGGTCTTGCCCGTGGGGGTGTTGAAGGAAACCTGGTCACCAACCACGTGGCCGATGAGCGCCGCGCCGGCCGGGGACTCGTTCGAGATCTTGTGGTTGAGCGAGTCGGTCTCGGTGGTGCCCACGATGGTCAGGCTCAGGTCGTGGCCGTTCTTGTCCTCGAGCTCCACGGTCGTGCCGATGGAGACGGACAGGTGCGCGTCCTCGCCGGCCGCCTGCACCTTGGCCGTCGCCAGGATGTGGCGGATCTCGTTGACGCGGGACTCGTTCTGGGACTGCTCCTCCTTGGCGGCGTCGTACTCCGCGTTCTCGGAGAGGTCACCAAAGCCGCGGGCCTCCTTGATGCGCTCGACGATCTCGTCGTGCTTCTCGCCCTCGCGGTACTCGAGCTCCTCGACCAGCTTCTGGCGGCCTTCGGGGGTAAGGATGATTTCCTTGTTTGCCATGGTCTGCTTTCTTCCTCGGTGGGCACCAGCGGGCGCCCGTGCTGCGTGTTGCTACTTGGAGAGGGGCTTGCCGCACTTGGAGCAGAACTCCGCGCCGGCCTCGTTCTTGTGGCCGCAGTGCGTGCAGTACACGGCACCCTCGTCGGCAGCGTCCGCGTCGGACTCGGCAGGCTCCTCCACGACGTCCTCGGCGGTGGCGTCAGCGGCGGGCTTGGCGTCCTCGACCTTCTTGTCGGAGTCGTCGCCCTCCTCCATGCCCTCGCGGACGTTCTTGACGGTCTTGCCGAGCGACTTGCCAAGCTTCGGGAGGTTCTTGGGCCCAAAGATGACCAGGACGACGACCAGGATCAAAAGTAGCTCCGGAACTCCCATTCCCAAAATCATTGCAAATCCTCCCAATGGGTTCTGCCAACAGGCGCGTTCTGTCTTATTGGTGCTTCTTCGTCGGATAATGACGCAATGGTTAGTATAACCAAAGCACCTGCGTACTCACAATCTCTATCGCCCATTTCCCCACCCTGCGCGGGAGCGACACAGGAGGCAGCAACCACATGCAAGGCATCCCCGCGCCGCTGCGCATCGCCATCATCGTCTGCATCGTCATCGACGTCGTGTTCGTGGTCTTCATGGTCGTGCTCAGGAAGCGCGGCGTCTACGTCAAGCCCCACACCATGTTTGGACCCGCGCTCGTGTTCGACTCGCAGGACGACGACGGCGTCCCCATCCGCCTGCTCAACGTCAACGGCAAGTACCAGTCCGTCAGCTACGTGCAGGACAGCCTCAAGTACCGCCTTGTCTGCGTGTACCACCGCTACTTTGCGCAGATAGTCGACATCGCGGGCCTCCAAGGCGGGCGAGAAGGACGTGCCCTCGTCATAGGGGGCGGCGGCTACTCGTTTCCCAAGTGGCTCGTGAGCGAGTGCCCCAACCTACGCACGACGGTGGTGGAGATCGACCCCAAGATCACCCAGATCGCGCGCGACCACTTCTTCCTGAACGACCTCATCCGCGACTACAAGACGGAGTCCACGGGGCGCCTGGACCTCGTGACGGACGACGGCTGGGGCTACCTCCAGCACTCCGACCAGCGCTTCGACCTCATCGTGAACGACGCCTTTGGCGGCAGGAAGCCGCTCGGCCCGCTCAAGACAGACGAGGGCGCCCGCGCCGTGCGGGACCACCTGACGGAGAAGGGCGTCTACCTGGCAAACGTGATCGCGCCGCTGCAGGGGCGCGGGCGCGAGGTGCTGGACGAGTCGCTGGCGGCCTGCAGGGACGCCTTCGAGCACGTCTACCTCATACCGGAGGCGCCCGAGAGCCCCGAGCTCACGGGCGACAACGTCCTGGTGGCGAGCCGGTACGCGCTCAAGATCCAGAGGCAGTACGTGGTCAAGTAGGCGGCGGGCCGGGACAGCGGGCTGGCATCGCCGTGCAGTGCATGGCTATGCGGCGGCCACGGCCGCGCGGGCTTCTCCCCCAGCGCTAACCGATGGTACGCATGAGCTTGGACGCGACCTCCGCGTGGCGCTTCTCCGGCACGGGGACGCGCGTGTCGTCCGTCATGACGACCTCGCGGCGCTCGATGAGCGAGACATAGCTGGGGTTCACGATGAAGCTGCGGTGCACGCGCACGAAGCCGGAGCCGAGCGAGCGCTCCACCTCGGACAGGCCGATGCTCGCCTCGTAGTCGCCGGACACCGTGTGGATGATCGTGTGCTTGCGGCGCGCGCCCACCCAGAGGATCTCGTTGAGCGAGACAAAGCGGATGGGGCCGTTGACGTCCGGGAAGACCAGGCGGCGCTTGTCGCTCTGCGCGGCGATGCGCGCCTCCACGTAGCGGCGCGTCGCCTTGTTGAGGGCGTCGGCCTGCTCCGGGCTGTCGGGGTTCACGCGCTTGCGTGGCCAGCTCACGAACATGGAGACGATCCTGAGCTCGCCCATGCGGCGCTCCCAGGTAAACTGGCAGCGCTCCTGCACCTGGTGGAAGAGGCCCTTCTCGCCATCGACCGTCACGACGTAGCGGCCCACGACGGAGCATGCGTCACCGCAGTTCTGCACCACCGTGAACTGGGCCTGCGATATGTGCGCCGGCTCGATCTCGCGCGCGGCACGCGTGAAGTCCGCCGATACGGAATCGATACCGCGCATATAACGGCCCTCGTCCGGGGCCACCCACATCACGTCATCACTGCAGGAGCCCAGCACGATGCTGCTGTCGCCCTGCCAGAAGCTGACCAGCGCCGCCTGGGTTAATTCGACACAGCGCCGCTCTATTTCCTTTTTCATGTCGCACCGCCAGTGTCAAAAACCAACCGTGCAACCAATTTATGCCCACATGTAACGTGGTGGTTATCTCGCTGGTACCAAAAACCCGCGAATGGGAACCAGTGTGCGATTTCATATAAACAATATGGCAAACGGCATCGATTCCGCCCCAGACGTTCTTCTCGCTCGATTATTCCCACCGCTTACATAGGATTTTGTTACGAGACGGTTTTCCTACTTGATTGCTAGGGATTCAAGTGCCACCATCTTGCCCAAGCGAGTTACCACGCACAAGGCGCTGTTTACCTCGCCACCAGTCCTTACAGGAGGAAATAGAACCATGAAGTACGCAGCTAAGACCGAGGGGCTCATCGGCTCCACCCCGCTTGTCGACCTATCCGCCCTGGCGGACGGCAAGGCCACGATCCTGGGCAAGTACGAGGCCACCAACCCCGGCGGCTCCGTAAAGGACCGCATCGCCAAGGCCATGCTCGACGCGGCCGAGAAGGACGGCTCCCTCAAGCCCGGCGGCACCGTGATCGAGCCCACGAGCGGCAACACCGGCGTTGGCCTTGCCATGCTCTCCGCCGCGCGCGGCTACAAGATGATCCTCGTGATGCCCGAGACCATGTCCGTGGAGCGCCGCAAGCTCGCCGCGTCCTACGGCGCGCAGATCGTGCTCACCCCCGGATCCGAGGGCATGAAGGGCGCCGTCGCCAAGGCCGACGAGCTGCACGCCCAGACGCCGGGCTCCATCGTCGCGGGCCAGTTCGTGAACCCCGCGAACCCGCGCGCCCACTACCAGACCACCGGCCCCGAGATCTGGCGTGACACCGAGGGCGCCGTCGACTTTGTGGTCGCGGGCGTCGGCACCGGCGGCACCATCTCCGGCACGGCCAAGTTCCTGAAGGAGCAGAAGCCCTCCGTCCAGGGCATCGCCGTCGAGCCGGCCGAGTCCCAGGTCCTGGCGGGCAAGCCGGCAGGCAGCCACAAGATCCAGGGCATTGGCGCGGGCTTCGTTCCCAAGACCTACGACGCGTCCGTGGTGGACGAGGTCGTGCCCGTGACCTCCGACGACGCCATCGCGACCAAGAAGCAGCTCGCGACCGACTTTGGCGTGCTCGTGGGCATCAGCTCCGGCGCAGCCGTCGCTGCCGCGGTCGAGCTGGCCAAGCGCCCCCAGAACGCCGGCAAGACCATCGTGGCGATCCTGCCCGACACCGGCGAGCGCTACCTCTCCATGGACCTCTAATGGACGCGACCATTGCGGCAGCCTCCCCCAAGGCAGCCGCAAGCCTCGGCTCCCACGCATCCAAGGGCGAGAAGAACCTCTCCCTTCTCGCGCAGATGCGCGAGGACGCCGAGGCCGCGTTCCAGCGTGATCCCGCGGCGGACTCCGTGCGGGACATCGTGCTCTTCTCCACCGGCACGCACACATGATTTGAGCCCCTCATTCGGGACCTCGGACCACGTCCGGGGTCCCGTTTTGCATGCGCCCGCAACCAAGGCGGCGCGTACTTCTCCCCCGCCGCGGCCGCACGGCTGGTAAGGTATCCGCAAGGCAGCAGGCAAACGCAAGGGAGAAGAACGTGAGCGCACTGATCGACTATCTTCTTGAGCCGCAGACGGCCGTGGTGTTTGACATCGACGGTGTGCTGGCGGTGTACGAGTTTGGCGAGCTGGGGCACAGCGCTGTGCCCGACGGCGACTGGGAGGCCTACGTCCGCACGCACGACCCGTACGCGAGCAGCCGCCCCGTGGCGGAGATCCAGGAGTTTGTGCGGCGCAAGGGGCCTGAGCGCGTGTTTGCCTGCTCGGTGGCGCAGGACTTCGAGGCGCCCGGCAAGCGCGCCTTCGTGTGCGCCAACTACGGCATCCCTGCCGACCACGTGCGGCTGGTGCCGGACAAGCCGCTCAAGACGGCCTTCCTGCACAAGGTGGCCCGCGAGCTGAGCATCCCCACGCGGCGCGTCGCGCTGGTGGAGGACACGGTCAAGACGCTCGACGCCGCCTGCGCGGAGGGCTTCACGACGGTGCACGTCACGTCGTTCTTCGACTTCGGGCGCGACGGGCGCTAACAGCCGCTGCGGGCAGGCCGTCCTGCCGAGGCATGACAAAGCCCGCGTCGCCGAAAGGGGAAGCGACGCGGGCAAGGGAGGGAAACACGTAAGAAGTCGTGGGCCCGAGGCCCGTGGTGCGGCCGGCCGGCGGGTCCCTCCGGCCGTCCTGGGGTCACGCGGGCGAGAAGTTCGCCAGTCCCCGGTTGAAGCCGAAGCTAGAACTCGAGGTTCTTCTCGTCCTTCTTGCTGAAGAGGTGGATGACGTCGCCGTCGAACGTGAAGGAGACCTTCTCGCCCAGCTCGAAGCCGCCGCGCTTCTCCTCCTTGAGGTCCTGGGTCTGGACGATCACGATGACGTCCTTGCCGAGGGTGTTGAGGTGCAGGTGGATGGAGGAGCCCATCATCTCGGAGACGTCGACCGTGCCCGTGACGAGCTGCGGCGCGTCGTCCGTGAGGGTGACGTGCTCGGGACGGATGCCGAGGGTGACGTCCTGCGGCTCGACGTTCTGGGCCGTGAGGCGCTTCTGCTTGGCCTCGTTGGGAACGAAGGTCGCGTCGCCCACGATGGCCTTGTAGACGCCGTTCTCCTTGACGAGCTTGGCGTCGAAGAAGTTCATCTGCGGGACGCCGATGAAGCCTGCGACGAAGAGGTTCGCGGGGTGGTCGAAGACCTCCTGCGGGGTGCCGACCTGCTGCACGACGCCGTCCCTCATGATCACGATGCGGTCGCCGAGGGTCATGGCCTCGGTCTGGTCGTGCGTGACGTAGATGAACGTGGTGTCGATGCGCTGGCGGAGCTTGATGATCTCTGCACGCATCTGGTTGCGGAGCTTGGCGTCGAGGTTGGAGAGCGGCTCGTCCATGAGGAGGACCTTGGGCTCACGCACGATGGCGCGGCCGATGGCGACACGCTGACGCTGGCCGCCGGAGAGCGCCTTGGGCTTGCGGTCGAGGTACTGCGTGATGCCGAGGATCTCGGCAGCCTCGTCGACCTTCTTGTCGATCTGGTCCTGGGGCATCTTGCGAAGCTTGAGGGGGAAGGCCATGTTCTCGCGCACGGTCATGTGCGGGTACAGGGCGTAGCTCTGGAAGACCATGGCGATGTCGCGGTCCTTGGGGGCCACGTCGTTAACGAGCTTGCCGTCGATGCGCAGCTCGCCGGAGGTGATCTCCTCGAGGCCTGCGATCATACGGAGCGTCGTGGACTTGCCGCAGCCGGAGGGGCCGACCAGGACCACGAACTCGCGGTCCGCGATCTCGAGGTTGAAGTCCTCGACCGCGAGGACGCCGCCCTCGACCTGCTTGAGGTTGCTCTTCTTCTTTTCCTCTTGCTTCTTCTTGCCGAAGTGGTGCTTCTTCTCACCCTCGATGTTGGGATAGATCTTCTCGATGTGCTTCAGGCTAACCGTTGCCATTAGCGTCTCACGTCCCTTCCATAGATATGGGTCATTGCGGCGATGCGCTTAGTGAGCCCGGGCGTGATCTGCCCCGGCAAAAGCCTCCACTGCCAGTTCCCACCCAGGGTTCCGGGAAGGTTCGTCCTCGCCTCGGGACCCAACTCCAGATAGTCTTGCATTTGCGCCACGAACAGCTCCGCGACGCTGGACATGCCACCCCTGATGACGCCCCAGGAGAAGCCCTCCGTCTCGTTGAGGCCAAGGTACGTGGTGGCAAGCTGCACGTCCGCCTCGTCAGCCTCGCGACGCCAGCCCTCGAGGGTCTGGTTGTCGTGCGTGCCGGTGTAGCAGACGCAGTGCGGCGAATACGCGTGCGGCAGGTAGTCGCTCACGTCGCGGGAGTCGAAGCCGAGCTCGAGCACCTTCATGCCCGGGAAGCCCGAATCCGCCAGGAGCTGCCTGACCTCGGGCGTGGTGTAGCCCAGGTCCTCCGCGATGAAGCTCACGTTCTTGAAGCGGCGCTTGAGCGTCCCGACGAGCTTCATGCCAGGACCCTTGACCCACCGGCCGTTGCGTGCGGTCTTGTCGCCGTACGGCACGGCCCAGTAGCTCTCGATTCCGCGGAAGTGGTCGATCCGGATGCTGTCGTAGAGGTTGGCCGCACCCGCGATGCGGCGCACCCACCACGCAAAGCCGTCCCTCTCCATCGCGTCGTAGTCGTAGAGCGGGTTGCCCCAGAGCTGCCCGTCCTCGCTGAAGTAGTCGGGCGGGACGCCTGCCACCTCGATGGGCACGTTCTTCTCGTCCAGCTGGAACATGTCGGGGTTGGCCCACACGTCCGCCGAATCGAGCGCCACGTAGATGGGGAGGTCTCCCAGGATCTGCACGCCCTTGCTGTGCGCGTAGCGCCTGAGCTGCTCCCACTGCGTGTAGAAGAGGAACTGCTCGTACTCGTAGAAGTCGATGTCGTCTGCGAGCTCCCTGGTGTAGCGGGCGACGGCCTCGGGCTTGCGGAGCCTGATGTCAACGTCCGGCCACTCGATCCAGGAGACCATGCCAAAGTTACGCTTGACTGCCATGAACAGCGCGTAGTCCGCGAGCCAGGACTCGTTCTCCTGCTTGAACTCGGAGAAGAGCCGCTTCTGGCGGTCGCGCCCGCGCTTGTAGGCGAGCCTCAGCAGGGGCTCTCGGTTCTGGTAGAGAAGGGCGTAGTCCACCTTGGCGGGGTCACTGCCCCAGTCGGGGGCCTCCACCTCCTCGGAGGTGAGGAGACCGTCCTCGACCAGGTAGTCCAGGTCGATGAAGTAGGGGTTTCCCGCGTAGGTCGAGGGGCTCTGGTACGGGGAGTCACCGTAGCTCGTCGGCCCGACGGGAAGTATCTGCCACCAGGACTGGCCCGCCTCGGACAGGAAGTCCACGAACTCCCGGGACTCCCTGCCGAGCGTGCCGATCCCATGCGGCGTGGGGAGCGCGTAGATGGGAAGGATGATGCCGCACGTACGATCCATGATTGCTTAGCCCTTAACGGCGCCTGCCGCGACGCCCTTGATGATGTACTTCTGCAGCGCGAGGTAGAAGACGATGACGGGGATGATGCTCAGGAGGATGAGCGCCATGGTCGCGCCGAGGTCGACCGTACCGTAGCTGCCCTTGAGGTACTGGATGTGGATGGGGATGGTGCGGTACTTGTTGATGTCAAGCACCAGATACGGAAGCAGGTAGTCGTTCCAGACCCACATGACTTCCAGGATGCCGACCGAGATCAGCGTGGGCTTCAGCATGGGGAGCACGACGCGGAAGAAGGTACGAATCGGGCCGCAGCCGTCGATGGAGGCAGCCTCCTCGATCTCGATGGGGATGGACTTGACGAAGCCGACGAACATGAAGATCGCGAGGCCGGCGCCAAAGCCCAGGTAGACGATGGGGATGGTGAACGGCGTGTTGAGCTGGAGCGTGTCAGCCGTCTTGGAGAGCGTGAACATGACCATCTGGAAGGGGACGACCATGGAGAAGATGCAGAGGTAGTACAGGATCTTGCAGAACTTCGAGTTCACGCGCGCGATGTACCAGGCGGCCATCGAGCAGAAGAACAGGATCAGGAAGGTCGAGAGCACCGTGATGATCACGGAGTTGGCCACGGCCGCCATGAACGGGTAGTTGCCGAAGGTCATGCCCTTTATGAAGTTCGACCAGCCGGCCGCACTCTGCGCGTTGGGCAGCGCGAAGGTCTCGGTCTTGACGAAGGTGTTCTTCTTGAACGAGTTGATGACAACCGAGACGATGGGCAGCACCCAGATGATGCAGATGATGGTGAGAATAACAGAGGCAATGGTCTTGTTGCGCTTCTCGGACGTAAGAGTCTCCTGCTTGGAAGCCATTACTGCTGCACCTCCCTCTTACGGGTGTACGAAAGCTGCGCGAGGCCGAGCACCGCGACCAGGATGAAGAAGATGACGGCCTTTGCCTGCGCGGTGCCACGTGCGACGGAGGCGGTTCCGTAGAACGTGTTGTAGATGTTCAGCGCGAGCATCTCGGTCTGGTGGATCGTGTCGCCGCTCGCAAGCTGCTTGAACGGCTGGCCGCCGGTGAGCGCGAGGTTCTGGTCGAAGAGCTTGAAGCCGTTGGTCAGCGTAAGGAACATGCAGATCGTAATGGAAGGCATCACGTTCGGAATGGTCACCTTAAAGAGTGTCTGCGACTTGGAGGCGCCGTCGATCTTCGCGGCCTCGAGCATGTCCTCGGGCACTGCCTGGAGACCCGCGATGTAGATGATCATCATGTAGCCGATCTGCTGCCAGCAGACGAGGATGACGAGGCCCCAGAAGCCGAGCGTCGAGTTCATGACGATCGAGGTGCCGTACCTGGAGAGGATGCCATCGAAGATCATGGACCAGATGTAGCCCAGGACGATGCCGCCGATCAGGTTCGGCGCGAAGAACACCGTACGGAAGATGTTGCTGCCCTTGATGTTCTGCGTCAGGACGTACGCGACGGCGAACGCAAGGATGTTAATCAAAATGACGGTCACGATGGCGAACGCCGCCGTGAACCAGAAGGAATACCTGAAGCTCGGGTCCGCAAATGCCGCCGCATAGTTCCCAAGCCCGATGAACTTGGCGTCAGACGTGAGGCGGAACTGGCAGAAGGACAGATAGATGCCTTGGATGAACGGCCAGACGAAGCCGATCACGAAGGCTGCGGTCACCGGGCCCAGGAAGAGGAGTCCCCAGTGCCTGATGGACCTGATCCTGGAGTTCGATGCCGTAATCTTTTTTACTTTTGCACTACTCATATAACGCTCCCCAATCATGACCACCCGCATAGCGGGTGGTTTGCTCTTAGGGTATAACCCTAGAGTTCCGGCCAGGGACTCAAGTCCCTGGCCTTCACTTCGTTCAGGCCCTATGGCCGCTTGACTCGTGGCGTGCCCG
>QOUO01000029.1 GCA_003862195.1 Coriobacteriaceae bacterium
CGCCGCTCAAGCGTCCTTAACATTGCGTAACGAAACATAGACTTTTATATGTTACGTACAGACCCACAAACTTGGCTTTGCTAAGCTTGTGCTTGTCTGAGAAGAACACCCCCACGGGTTGTGGGGGCATCGGGAAGGGAATCCCCATGGCATCCATCATGAGCTCCTCGTTCAGCAGGCGCCAGGCCATCGCGCTGGGCGCGGGCGCACTGTCCACCCTAGGCCTCGCCGCGTGCGGCGGCTCCAACGGCTCCGACAGCTCCAGCAGCAGCTCCTCCACCAAGGCGACGGGCGTCAAGGCCCTCACGCACACCAAGGGCAAGCTGACCGTCGCCACGGGCAACCCCGCCTACACCCCCCTGGGTTATTGACGACAAGCCGCAGTCCGGCAAGGGCTTCGAGGCCGCACTGATCTACGCGCTGGCCAAGGAGATGGGCTTCTCCAAGAGCGAGGTCAAGTGGGTCCGCACCACGTTTGACGAGGCCTACGCCCCCGGCGAGCACAAGTGGGACCTCAACATCCAGCAGGTCTCCATCAACTCCGACCGCAAGAAGGCTGTGGACTTCTCGCCCGCGTACTTCCGTCCCACGCAGGCCGTCGTGCTCCAGAAGTCCAGCAAGTACGCCAGCGCCACCAAGTGCTCCGACCTTGCCGACGCCAACATCGGCGTCATGGTGGGCACCACCGCGTACGACTACGTGAAGAAGATCATCAAGGGCGGCAAGGACGAGGGCATCAGCATCTTTGACGACAACTCCGCCGCCGCGCAGGCCGTGACCGCCGGCCAGGCCGACGCCCTGGTGACCGACACGCCGCAGGCCGTGTACATGGTCCAGTCCAAGCAGATCAAGAAGGGCCTCGTTGTTGGCCAGATCCCCGGCACCGAGGATCCCGAGGGCCTGGGCATCACCCTTGCCAAGAACTCCCAGCTCACCAAGTACGTCACCAAGGCCATGAACGCCCTCATCAAGGACGGCACCGTCAAGAAGCTGCAGGACAAGTGGCTTGCCGAGTACACCACGGACATCCCCACGCTCAAGAAGTAGCGGCGCCTTTGTGCACGCCGACGGCCGGGGCGCCTGCCTCGGCCGTCTTGCTTTTTGCCCCAAACCTTGAAACCCCATGAAAGGGGGCCGTCCCTCATGTCAGGCAACACACATGACGCCGTGAGCGACGTCGAGCTGGAGCGAGAGGAGTACCGCCGCAAGCAGAGCATGCGCTCCGTGCTCACGAGCATCGTGTCGACGCTCGTGTTCGTGGCCGTGGTGGCCGTGGGACTCCACAACTCCCCGGGCTGGCCGCGAGTGAAGGAGTCGTTCTTCTCGCCCGAGTACTTTGCGCAGGCGTGGCCCCAGGTGGTCGACGGACTCATGCTGAACCTGCGCGTGCTGGTGATCGCCGTGATCGGAGTGGCCATCCTGGGCACGCTGCTCGCGCTCACGCGCATCACCACCTCGGCCGTGATGTTCCCGCTGCGCGTGGTGGCCAGGCTCTACACCACGATCATGCGCGGCATCCCCATGATCGTGGTGCTGTACCTGATTGGCTTTGGCATCCCCGGCCTGGGCATCTTTGGGCGCATGGACCCCGCCGTGCTGGGCACCGTCGCCATCATCATGTCGTACTCCGCCTACATCGCGGAGGTGCTGCGCGCCGGCTTCCAGGACGTGCACCCCTCGCAGCGCGCGTCCGCACGCTCGCTGGGCCTGACGTCCGGCCAGACCATGCGCCTGGTGATCATCCCGCAGGCGCTGCGCAAGATGGCGCCCGCCCTCATGAACGACTTCATCTCGATGCAGAAGGACGTGGGCCTGATATCGACCCTGGGCGCCGTGGACGCCGTGCGCGCCGCCCAGATCGTGGTCGCCAAGACGTACAACTTCACGCCGTACGTGGTGGCAAGCGTGCTCTTCATCCTGCTGAGCGTGCCGTTCATCCTCCTGAACGACTGGTACTCCGCTAAGCTCCGCCGCCGCGAGCAGACGGGAGGCATGGTCTAATGGCAGACAACGCAACCGCAACGGCTGCCGCGCAGGCAGCCGCGACGCCCGACGCGACCCAGAAGGTCCTGCGCCTGGACAGCGTGGTCAAGCGCTTTGGCGACAACGTGGTGCTGGACCACGTGTCCTTTGACATCAGCAAGCACGAGGTCGTGGCGCTGCTGGGACCATCCGGCTCCGGCAAGTCCACGCTCATGAAGTGCGTCAACATGCTCGAGCGCGTGAACGACGGCCAGATCTGGCTGGGCGACACGGACATTACCGACCCCCGCGTGAACCAGGACCAGGTGCGTCGCCGCATTGGCGTGGTGTTTCAGCAGTTCAACCTCTTCCCCCACATGACGGTGCTCAACAACGTCACGCTCGCCGCGCGCAAGGTCTTCAAGTGGGACCGCGACAAGGCGGAGGAGAAGGCCATGGGCCTGCTCAAGCGCATCGGCATGGACCAGAAGGCCCGCGAGTACCCGGACCGCCTCTCTGGCGGCCAGCAGCAGCGCGTCGCCATCTGCCGCGCGCTCATGGGCGACCCGGAGCTGCTCCTTCTGGACGAGGTCACGTCCGCGCTCGACCCCATGCTGGTTGGCGAGGTGCTCGAGATGGTGTCCGAGCTGAAGGAGCAGGGCGCCACGATCCTGATGGCCACGCACGAGATGAGCTTCGCCCACCGTGCGGCCGACCGGATCGTGCTCCTGCGCCGCGGCAAGATCGCCGAGAACGGCACCCCCGCCGACGTGATGGACAACGCCACCGACCCCGAGACGCGCGCGTTCTTCCACAGCTACGACTCGTAGCGGGGCGCGGCACGCGGCGCGAGCCGACGCGCGGACGCACCTGGCTGCGACCTGTGCCCGCCACCTGCTCCCCTGCCGGAGCGGGTGGCGGGCTTTTTGTTGCTGCGGTCTTGGAGCGGGGTCGCCTACTGCCGCAATGCCTCGAGCATGGCCTTGCATCCAAGCAGGACGTCGTCGTACGTCGCGTCAAAGTTGCCGGTGTACCACGGGTCGGCCACGTCGCGATGGACGCCCGCCCAGTCCAGGAGGCGCGACACCTTGCCCTCGGGGTCGGCCGCGGCGCGCTCCGCTGCCGAGGTGGGGCGCCAGCTGAAGCCGTAGCCCTTCTCGCCCAGAAGCAGACGGTAGATGCCGTCCATGTTGTCCTGGTCCATGCCCACAATGTAGTCGAACGCCTGGTAGTCGGCGGGTCCCATCTGGCGCGACGCGTGGTGGCCGCACGGGATGCCCACCTCCGCGAGCTTGGCGCGTGTGCCGGGATGCACGTCGTTTCCCAGCTCCTCGCGGCTGGTCGCGGCGGAGTCGATCGCAAAGTCATCCGCAAGGCCGGCGCGCCGCACGAGCTCGCGCATCACGAACTCGGCCATGGTCGAGCGGCAGATGTTGCCGTGGCAGACGTACAGGATGTTGGGCATGCTTGAAACCTCTCGTGAGCGAACTAGATTGACCGCCATCCGCTGGCTGCGGACGGCCAATCCCACCAGCCCTTGCATCATCTCATTTCTGGGGCAAGCATTGCCCAGCAACCCAAGGGGCGCCCGGAAACCCCTTGGCTCCGGACGCCCCAACGTTGCGCTGGCTATGCCCCAGCTGGCATAAGTGCCTGGTGAGAAGAGCTACTCGTCCTTGCGCATGCGGCGCGCGGTCGCGACGGACCCGATGCCAAGGGCCGCGAGCAGGCTGGCGAGGATGCCGGTCTGGCCCGTTGTGTCACCGGTCTTGGGGATCGCTGCAGCGGTGGTCTTGGCAGCCGCCTTCTTGGGAGTGACGGTGGCCTGCTTGGCAGGGGTCTGCTTGGCAGGAGTCGTCTGCTCGGCCGGCGTGGTAGCGTAGACGTTCTGGAAGACGATTCCCTTGTCGTCACTGTCGTCGGTTACGAGGGTCGCGACGAGCTTGTTCTTATCGGAAAGGGCAGACTCGTAGTGGGCCCCAATCTTTACGGTCACGGCCTCGGGATAGTCGTCGTAGGTAATGCCAGCCGCGTTGCCCTTGACCTCGCGCACCGTCAGGCGATAGGTGCCGATCTTCTGGAAGCTGAGGACCTTGAAGGTGATGCTGCCGTCCGCGGCGTTGGTGGCCGTGGACAGTACCTTGCCATTCTCGTCCAGAAGCTGGAAGGTGAACTCGCCGCCCTTGAGGGTCGCGCCCTTGAGGACCTTGGTGCCCTTGATCTTGACCTCGACGGGGTCGTAGCTCTTGAAGATGATTGCGTTCTTGTTGAGCGTGAAGACCTCGGCGGTGTCCTCGTTCTGGCCAAAGACCAGCTCGCCCGACCCACCAGCTGCAATCCTCTTGTTGGCTGCCTCAATGGCGTCCTTCATGTGCTGGATGGTGGTCGCGCTCACGCCGTTGGCCTTAGCATAGGCGTCCAGCTGGGCCTCGTCGTAGGTCCAGTAACCGGACGTCGTCCCCTGGTTTTCCGCAAACACGTCGTAGGTGATCACTTTACCCTGCGTGTCGTGATACCAGCAGGACTCAGTGTAGTAGCTGTCCTCGTTATAGGTGTTGTCGGTCTTGACGTTGTTGACCTTGGTGTTGCTGTTGTTGGTGAGGGTCAGGTTGACGGTGCCGATCATCGCGTGCGTGAGCGTGTTGTTGCTGATAGTCACGTCGGTCGGGGCGTTGCTGAGGGTGTCCTGCACGACCACCTTGTTGCGCAGGCTCTTCGTGCCGGTGACCTCGTTGTTCGTGAACTCGAAGGTGCCGCTGTTGGGAGTCACCTTGTCGCCGTTGTCCCAGGACCCATGCCATGCAAAGGAGCAGTTCTCGAACTTGTTGCCGGTGATGACGACCTTCTTGAGGCCGCCCTCGACCTCGGTGTAGATGCCGCAGCCAGCCTTGTCGTCACTCTTCTGGTTGATGAGGTTCTTGAAGGTGCAGTCCTTCACGGTGTAGGTGTCGAGCTTGTTGTCAGTCATGATGCCGTTGCCCACACCCGACCCGTTGAAGGTGCAGTTCTCCACCGTGAGGTTGTTCGCGATGTCCATGGTGGTCTTGCCGTTGGACGCGCAGATCGCGGACGCCTTCCAGAGGCCGTCGGTATGCGTGCCCATGTCGAACACGATGTTGCGCAGGGTCACGTTGGGAGACTGCACGACCACGCCGTAGTAGGCCTGCGTGGTGTCGTCGGCGGTGGTGTTGCCTGTGTAGGGCGTCACCTTGTCGGTAAACACCTTGACGGTGGCGCCGTGGCCGTCGACGGTCAGGCCGTCGTAGATGCTGCGACGGATGTTGAACGCGGAGTAGCTGGAACCGTTCTGGAGGTTGATGGTCCAGCCGGTCTTGTCCTGCTGGGTGCCGATGTAGTCGATAGCCTTCTGGATGCCATCGGCATCGGTGACGGTAATGGTCTTGGCGCTGGCATCCGTGACCGTGAAGCCTGTGGTTGCCGCAGTTGGGGTGCTGTTGGTGGCAGCCTGTGCCGGCGCATTGCGGGCAGCCGTCTTGGCAGCGCTGGCCTGCGTCGCGGCAGCGTCAGTCGTGGCTGCGGTGGGCGTGGCGTCCTCCGACGCTGACGCCTCGGACTTGGCGGCCTGTGACGTGGAATCGGCCGAGTCAGTTGCCGTGGTCTTCTCCTCGGACGCCGTCGTAGTCGTCGCGGCGGGCTGGCCAGAGGCCTCCGTCTGCGTGGTCGTCGCTGCGGGAGCGGAGGTGGCAACAGCGGCCGTGGCCTCCGTCTGCTTTGCTGCAGTCTGCTGCGTGGCGGCGCTCACCTGCGTGGTCGTGGAGCTCTCCGTAGCTGCGGCGGACTGAGTGCTGGACTCGGTCTCCGCCGCAGCCAGCTCCGCGGCCGGCGTTGCGGTCTGCGTCGCGGTCGCGGCCACGGCCACGGTCGCGCTATCCGTGCTGACCGCGGGACTGGAGGTCTCGGCCTGGGCAATCGTCGGAGCAATGGAGATGGCCAGCATGGTTGCCGCCGCCGCTCCCAAGGCCTTGGTCTGCAGGTTATCGTGCTTGCCCGAAGCGAGGCGGTTGGCCTTCTCCTTGCGCAAACGTCGTGCAGTCTTACCAGACATAAGAAACCTCCAATTTGCTCGATGATTTGTCCGTCTTTTTGCATATATAGCACGAACCTTAAATCAGGTTGCTTAAAATTGCCGTCATGATACGGTAATCGCGGCAGAAGGTTAAAGAAGACTTGCGAACGGACATGCCCGGCTCATCACGCACGCATCCCACCCGAGCCGACGGGCAAAGGCAAACTATACTGAACGGGAGAAATGCAATCGGGACGTCCCGCGGGCGTCCCCGCACGAGGAGGCTCCATGGCAGACAGCCAAACCAAAGACACGTCCACGCCGGGCGAGAAGGACGTCACGCCCGAGCAGCAGGCGCTTCGGGACGAGGCGCAGGACACGTTCAAGCGCGTGCAGTTCGCGCTGCAGATGCGCCACCCCGACCAGGGGCTCCGCATGCTGCAGCCGCTGCTCAAGAAGCTGGACGCGCAGTCGCAGTCCGCGCCGGACAACGACCCGATGGCGTTCGACTTCTCCAACCCCGAGCAGGCGTACCTCTACTTCAACCTCAATCCCAAGACGGATCCGGACGCCCTGCATCCCACCGTCGCCCCGTACACGGACGCGTATGGCATACACTCGGCGCTCCTATACACGCTGGGCGACTACGAGGGCGCCGTCGCGGCCATCAACAAGGCCCTGCAGTTCAACCCCACGGACGCGGGACTCTACCTCGAGCGCGCGATGTCCCACGAGGCGATGTTCGACTTCGACACCGTCCAGCAGGACATAGAGGACGCCTATCCCATGATCACGCGCGCGATCGACCTGGCCCGCTACCACGCGTTCCGCGCGAACGTCCTCATCGCCCAGGGCAAGTACGACCTCGCGGCCGCCCACTACGCCGTGTACGAGGACTTCGACCCGGACGACGTTTATGCAAACCCGCACGAGGAGCTCCACGAGCTCGGCCACCGCACGGGTCACGGCCACGCGTATGCCCACCTCACGAGCGCGGACGCGGCCAAGCGCCTCCAGCGCGCAAGGGAGAACTACGGCCCGTCCGACCTCGCGGTCTCCACGCTCCAGCAGATCCTGAACGACAGCATCAACCTCAGGCACCCGGAAGACGCCCGCGCCGCCGCGCAGTCGCTGTGGGACATCACGCACTTCGACGGCTGGAAGACCCTGATCGAAAAGTTCGACGAGCTCGCGCGCATGACGCCGGACGAGCGGAAGGCAGCCGCAAGCAAGGCCGCCGCCGACGAGGCCGACACCGCACCGGCGCCCGACTCTCCGGCAGATACGTCAGACAACAAGAAGGAAAGTGACAGCGATGACTAATCCCGAGCCATGGGACAAGAACGGACTCACGGAGGCCGAGTTTCTCGCCCAGTACACGCCCAAGAAGTACCCGCAGCCGTCCCTCACGGCAGACATCTGCGTGTTCACGCGCCAGGCCGGCGCACGCGGCGGCCTCAAGCTGCTGCTCGTGAGGCGCGGCGGCCACCCGTTCCTGGGCTGCTGGGCCACGCCCGGCGGCTTCTGCAACCCCAACGAGACCGCTGACCAGTGCGCCGAGCGCGAGCTTGCCGAGGAGACCGGCGTGACCGGCCTCGCCCTCGAGCCGATGTACCTCTACAGCACGCCCGGCCGCGATCCCCGCGGCTGGACCGCCTCCTACGCGTTCGTCGCTCTGGACGAGAAGGGCTCCATCCCCGTGGCCGCGGACGACGCCGCGGACGCGGCCTGGTTCGACGTCGCGGCCGAGGACTCCCCTGCCGCCGCGGACGCACCCGCAGACACCACGCTGGTCCTCACCCACGGCGACACGCGTCTAACCAGCACGTTTACCATTGTTGAGCAGCCCATCACGCACAGGCGCCGCGCGCACGTCACCGGCGCCCACGGCCTCGCCTTCGACCACGCGCAGATCGTGGCCGACGCGTGGCTCACGCTCAACCGCGCGTAGCACGGCACGACGCGGCAAGACGCAGCAAAACAGCTCGCGTCACCAGCGCGCCGGCGGGTCGGCTCTGGTCGGCTCGCCGGCGCGCCTTGCTACCGCTCTGCCCACGCGGCCCGCGCCCAGCCTAACCTGCCAGCCCCTCGTCGCCGACGGGCTTCTCCACCAGGCGCTTTATCTCGCCCTCAAGCTCGGGATGCTCGCGAACCTCCTCCTCGGTCTCGGCCCTCACGGGATCGTCCGAGGTGTACGGGTCCGCGTCCTCGGTGTGGATGGCGTTCACCCAGTCGTGCTCCAGCACGCTCGCCGCCGCGTCACAAAGGTAGACGGAAAGCCGGCCCCCGCCGCAGTCGAACTCTGCCCAGCCGTCCGGCCCGATGCGCACGTCCTTCTCCTCGCCAATCACGCAGTGCCACAGCTCGCCCGCGTGGCCCTCGCCCACGAGCATGCGCTTGGCCCCGCCGGAGCGGTCCGTCAGCACCACGGCCACGCCCGAGCCCTCGTGCTCGCGGTCGCCCTCGCGCGTCCAGCCGATCACGTCCGCGTCATCCAGCCAGTCGCGCTGCCGGCCGTACGCAAAGCGCCTCCTGATCTCCATCAAAAGTGGAAGCTCAACCACCGCGGGGATGTTCCCGTCGTTCGGCATGCCGTAAAGGTCCCCGTAAAACACGCAGGGGTAGCCCGCCTCGCGCAGCAGGATGCATGCGTACGCGCTCGGCTTGAACCACGGCAGAACAAACGACTGCAGCGCCTGCCCCGGCTGCGTGTCGTGGTTCTCCACAAAGGTAACCGCACGAACGGGGTTCCACGTGCTCAGCGTGTCATCAAACAGCTTCGACAGGTCAAAGTTCCCGTTCGAGGTCGACGCACTAAAGAAGTGATAGTGAAGCGGAACGTCAAACAGGCTCATCGTGGGCATGTCGTTGATGTAGTCCACCAGCTCCCCCACGTTGGGCGTCCAGTACTCCCCCACCGAGAAGAGCTCGCGCCCCGCGTAGTCGCGCATCTCGGGAAGCCAGTGCCTGTAGAAGTCGCGGCTCATGTGCTTGAGCGCATCAAACCTAAAACCATCGAGCCCCGTCGTATCCAGATACCAACGGCCCCAGTTCGCGAGCTCCTCGTAGACGGGTCCGTACATGAGGTCCACGTCGCAGCCCATCAGGTAGTCGTAGTTACCGTTTTCGCCGTGGTCCACGTCGGCGTCCCAATGCTTGCCGTCAAACAGGTAGATGCCACCCCTGCGCGTGGAGTCATCCCAGTCCACGCCGTGGAAGCACCTCCAGTCCCACGTGAACCTCGAGTACTTGCCGCGCCTCCCCGGAAAGCGGAACCGCGTCCACGCGCGAATCTTCCTGGCATCCGCAACCACGCGGTTGCGGTCGTCCTGTGCCACCTCGCGCGCGACCACGTCCTCGGCCTCGTCGGCACCCATGCGCTGGTTCAGCACCACGTCGCCCAGCGCCTGCACGCCCGCCGACTGCAACGCCTTGATGCAAGCCAGGTACTCGTCCTTCGTGCCGTACTTGGTCGCGACGGTGCCCTTTTGGTCAAATTCCCCCAGGTCATACGTGTCGTACACGCCGTAGCCCACGTCAAAGCCGCCAGCCTGCCCCTTGTACGCGGGCGGGAGCCACACGGCCGTGATCCCCTCGTCCGCGAGCCTCTGGGCGCTCTGCGCCAGGCGTCGCCAATGCTTGCCGTCAGCCGGAAGGTACCAGCTGAATCCCTGTAGCATGGTCCCGTTATCCATTTCGCGCCTCCGTAGGCCCTCATACCCAAAAGCCGGCGCCTACGTACCCGCGACAGCCCGTTATAAACGGCACTCCACCATCCCTGTTTTCCAAATCCGTTTTTGGAAGAATGGCGCTTGAAGCAAAGCAGGAGGTAGATGCCTTTTCCGACAATTTCCAAATCCGATTCTGGAAGATTGACCTACAACTTGCCCGCAAATCGTCACGTTTACAGCAGGCGGCATGCCCCTGACGTCTAATCCAGATCAACCGCGAAGATCATCGCGCAGGTTTTGTACCCCTCGTACAAACCGAGAGTCCATTGGTGGCACGTCAATGCCCAACCGCTTCCCGATCGTGAAGCGTACAAGGTCATCAAACCATCTGTAGTTTGACAAACGCTCCGCCCTCACCACAACGACCTCGTATCCCATGTCTTGAAGAACCTCTCGACGGTCATCATCGTGGTCCAACTTGACAGGGGAGTTATGAAAAGACCTGCTGTCATATTCGACAACCAGCCGCTCATCTTCAAACAATAAATCAACTACAACGTATTCCGTACGCAGTCGCATCTGCGCGTCACGAGAAATGTCAATTCGCCTGTTTAACAGGGGCTTGGGCAGTCCATATCCAAACATGCTCCGCGGTATACACAGAAGCAGATAAAGCAACGTTTCGGCAGGAGACCTCGAACCTTCCCCCGCGATTCGCAAAGCCTCGAGAGCACGTTTGCAACCATGCATTCCCCCACAACCGCGAGTAAAACATCCGAGCTCTTCTGAGGTACTCAGAGGTGCCCTCAGCTCGAATCCCCTCTGCGTCCAAGGCGTCATCGCGTAGCCCCCACAGAGTTCCATGGCATAAGCCGAAAGCGTTGACGTCTTCATCGACCTTCCAAGATTCACGAACGTTAGCTCAGGGCTCGTCACATACAGATCGCTTCCTATGCGGCACACGCTCGAATGCGGAAGCCTAGATGAGCACACGTGTTCATTCACGCTTCGCAATCTGCCTCTGACATCTCCCGAGGGCACCATCAAGTCAACCGGTTGCTCCAACCAAATGGGTCGCTCGTCACAATCGCCAAGCAAATTAGCTCCGCACCGTTCAATGGCAGTCCTTCGCGACGACGCCGCCCTCAGAACCGGGTCGCCGTCGACCAACCCCCGCTTGCCGGCAGCTCCCACGAACTCCCAGTAGCGACGCGCTGTGTTATGTGAAAGTAGAATCGTCATGCCAATAGCCTAAGCCAGCAACGGCACTCGCGCCACAAGTAAATTTAACCCAAAGCAACTGGCCTTTTGCGACAGCCTAAGACAGGCTTTGCCCGCTACTCGCAGCTGCAACACATTCATTGATTTATCTTTCAACCCATGCCTCGCCCACTCCCCCGCCCACCGCACGCCGCCGCAATTCGACCGTCTCCCCAGGCGAGAAGAACGCCATCCCCACCCCTCCTACAATCAAACTTGCAACGGCGACGTGTCGTGGGAGCCGCGGCGCCACAACGCCCGGCGCCCGGCCCCACGCGCCCGCCAACAACCAGACGCGGGAGGAAACCATGGCAGGGGACCAGTTCATTGCCTCGTTTGACGGGACCAAGCTCTTCTACAACCCGGAGGTGACGCCAGACGACAAGGCCGTCTGCGTCATTGTCCACGGACTGTGCGAGCACCAGGGGCGCTACGACTACCTGGCAAAGTGCCTGCACGAGGCGGGCATCGGCACCTACCGCTTCGACCACCGCGGCCACGGCAAGAGCGAGGGCGAGTGCGCCTACTACTCCCGCTGGGACGAGATCCTGGATGACACCAACGTCATCGTCGATCGCGCAATCTCGGAGAACCCCGACCGTCCCGTCTTCATGTTCGGCCACAGCATGGGTGGCTACTGCGTCGCTCTCTACGGCGCAAAGTTTCCTGACAAGAAGCTACGCGGCATCATCTGCAACGGTGGCCTCACGGAGGACAAGGCGGGCATGTTCGCGAGCATGCCCGAGGGCGTGGACCCACACACGCAGCTCCCCAACGAGCTGGGCGACGGCGTCTGCAGCGTCAAGGAAGTCCGCGACTGGTACGCAAAGGACCCGCTCAACCGCAAGACATTCGCAATCGGCCTGGTATACGCGCTCAAGGACGGCATCGCATGGTTCTCGCACAACAAGGGAAAGTTCGCCTACCCCACGCTGCTCACGCACGGTGAGAAGGATGGGCTCATCTCGTACGAGGACACGCTCGACATGTTCGCGGCCATCTCGAGCACGGACAAACAGATGAAGATATATGGCAACTGCTTCCACGAGGTCGTGAACGAGTGGTGCCGCGACGAGGTGATAGACGACTACATCGCCTGGATGAAACACCGCATCTAACCCAGCTCAACGCGTCGCCAGCGCGGCGCACGGCCAGCCCCCTCGATGTCACGGCGTGCCCCCGCGCGCCGTGACATTTGTCATCACCTGGGCACCTGAACGTTCGCTCAACCTTTAAATGGGTAGAATGGGAACATTCCAAAAAATGCGACTAGCGGGGAGGACGTCATGCTCAAGCAGAAGCACAGTATCGTGCGCGGGACCCTTGCGGTCACGTGCGCCCTTGCGATGGGGCTCGGCCTCGTCGCATGCGGCACGGTCGACGGCAAGGCCGCGGACGCGACGGAGGTAAGCTCCTCGTCGCAGAAGAAGGAGTCAAAGGACACCAGCTCGGACACCATGAAGGTGACCATCCCCAAGTACTTCTTCAACGGGAGCGCCTACTCCAACAAGACCACCAAGCAGATCAAGAAGCAGCTCGAGTCCACCATCGGCTCCAAGGCCACCAAGAACAAGGACGGCAGCTGGACGGTCACCATGACCAAGAAGCAGTACAAGTCCTTCACGTCCAAGCTGCGCAAGAGCGTCAAGGCCACGATGGACGCCATGGCAAGCTCCAAGAGCTTCCCCAACATCCAGAAGGTCGAGTACACCAAGAACTTCTCCAAGGCCACGATCACCCTCAAGACCGAGAAGCTCGAGATGTCTGACATGTACGACGCCATCGCCGTGGGCCTGCCCGCATGCGCCTACCAGCAGGCGGCGGGCAAGACCGTCAAGTGCACGGTCACCGTCGTCAACAAGGACGGCAAGAAGCTCGACACCACCGTCGTGCCGGACGACGTCAGCAAGTCCAAGACCAAGTCCAAGTCGGACACGGTCACGGACCTGCTCAACAGCCTCTCCGCAGACGGCATCACGATCGACAGCCAGAACCTGCCCAACATAGACTTCAGCGACGTCTCCTCGTCTGACATCGAGAACGCACGCCAGACCGCAAGCGACGCCCTCTCGCAGGTCGTGTCGGCACTCAACCAGTAAGGCTCCGCCATCGCATCCCAAATGCGGAAGAGAAGGACGCGCGACCTCGGTCGCACGTCCTTCTCGCCTTCTTGGCTTACTCTGTCGTAACCGCGTTTCACGCGGCGTGCGAGGCAGACGTTTTCAGCCAAATTTCGCAGCCGTAAAGAGCTTTGGAAGCGTACCTACCTACTCACGATTCTGCATACCTTGCGTCATACCATAGCTGCAGTCGATGGGCACCCCAAGCGGTAGTTCCGCAGAGGATGGCCTTCGACCTTTTGTAACGCGAGACATGGGGAGGTATGCCATGGGCAGTATTGGCAGCATGTCAAAGCCAAAAATGGGTTTCCTTGTGGCGGCTATACAGTTTCCTGCGCCAGTGGTCAACAGTCGCGAGGACATCGGCCGCCAAGTGAAGAGCATCGTGCGCACCGTACACGCCACAAAGGCGGGCTATCCCGGTGTCGAGCTCATAGTGTTCCCCGAGTACAGCACTCAGGGCCTCAACACCTCCAAGTGGCTGACCGACGAGTTCCTGTGCGACATCCCCGGGCCGGAAACCGAGGCGTTTTCGAAGGCGTGCCAGGAGTGCGGCGTATACGGCGTGTTCTCCATCATGGAGCGCAATCCCGACCCCAACAAGAACCCCTACAACACCGCCATCATCATCGACCCCAACGGCGACATCGTCCTCAAGTACCGCAAGCTCTTCCCCTGGAACCCCATCGAGCCGTGGTATCCCGGCGACCTCGGCATGCCGGTCTGCGAGGGCCCCGGCGGGTCCAAGCTCTCCGTCTGCATCTGCCACGACGGCATGATTCCGGAGCTCGCACGCGAGGCCGCATACAAGGGCTGCAACGTGTACATCAGAATTTCCGGCTACAGCACACAGGTAAATGACCAGTGGATCCTGACAAACCGCTCAAACGCCTGGCAGAACCTCATGTACACGGTATCCGTCAACCTGGCCGGGTACGACAACACCTTCTATTACTTCGGCGAGGGCCAGATCTGCAACTTCGATGGCACCACGCTGGTGCAGGGCCAGCGCAATCCGTGGGAGATCGTAACTGGCGAGATTTACCCCGAGCTCGCTGATAATGCGCGCCGCACGTGGGGACTGGAAAACAACATCTACAACCTGGGGCACCGCGGATACGTTGCCAAGCCGGGCGGAGAGAGCGACGCCGGGCTCACCTACATAAAGGACCTCGCGGCCGGTCGCTACCATCTGCCATGGGAGGATGACATCCAGATCAAGGATGGCTCGATCTACGGCTACCCCACCACGGGTGGCAGGTTCGGCAACTGACGAGCGGCACGTACGCAGCCATCAGGTAAACGCGGGTACATTTTACCCAAAGAGAAGGACGTGCGGCCTCGGCCGCACGTCCTTCTCGCCTTCTTTGGCCCACTCGGCCGCAACTGCGTTGCCGCTGCCTACTGCAGGCCGGGGATGTGCGGGATGGTGTCGAAGCCCGCCTGGAGCTCCTCGTCCGTGGGGATGTGGTCCTCGAGCTCGCCCTTGTTGTACTTGTCGTAGGCGACCATGTCGAAGTAGCCCGTGCCCGTCAGGCCAAACAGGATCGTCTTGGCCTCGCCGGTCTCGCGGCACTTCTCCGCCTCGCGAATCGCCTGAAGGATGGCGTGGGAGCTCTCGGGCGCCGGCAGGATGGTCTCGAGCTTGGCAAACTGCTCGGCCGCGCCAAACACGTCGGTCTGCTTGACGGCAACGGCCTCCATGTAGCCGTCGTGCTTGAGCTTGGACACGATGGGGCTCATGCCGTGGTAGCGCAGGCCGCCGGCGTGGTCCGGGCTCGGGATGAAGCCGTTGCCCAGCGTGTACATCTTGCAGAGCGGGCAGGTCTGGCCGGTGTCGGCGTAGTCGTACGCGTACACGCCGCGCGTGAGCGAGGGGCAGCTCGCGGGCTCCACGCCGATGAAGCGCGTGTCGGGGTGCGTGCCGTTGAGCTTGTCGCGCATGAACGGCGCGATGAGCCCGCCAAAGTTGGAGCCGCCGCCGCAGCAGCCGATCACGATGTCCGGGTACTCGCCCAGCTCCTTGAGCGCCTCGTAGGACTCGAGCCCGATGATCGACTGGTGCAGGACAACCTGGTTGAGGACGCTGCCCAGCTGGTAGCGACCCTTGTTCTGCGGCACGTTGAGCGCGCGCTCCACGGCCTCGCTGATGGCGGTGCCAAGCGAGCCGGTGCACTCGGGGTCGGCTGCCAGGATCTTGCGGCCCGCAGCGGTGGTGTCGGAGGGAGACGGCGTGATGGTCGCGCCAAACGTCTGCATCACGCTGCGACGGAACGGCTTCTGCTCGTACGAGCACTTCACCATGAAGACGTCCAGGTCAAGGCCAAAGTGCGCGGCCGCCTCGGAAAGCGCGGTGCCCCACTGGCCGGCGCCCGTCTCGGTCGTGATGTTGGTGATGCCCTCGGCGTAGGCGTAGTAGGCCTGCGCCAGCGCGGAGTTCAGCTTGTGCGAGCCCGAGGTGTTGTTGCCCTCGAACTTGTAGTAGATCTTGGCGGGCGTGTCGAGCGCGCGCTCCAGGTTGTACGCGCGGCACAGCGGGCTGGGGCGGTAGACCTTGTACATCTCCATGACGGGCTCGGGAATCTGGAAGTACGGCGTGTCGTCGTCCAGCTCCTGCTCGCAAAGGGCGCGAGCGAACACGGGCGCGATGTCGTCCACCGTGGCGACCTTGCCGTTGGGAAGGCGCATGGGCTCTGGCTTTTCCGGCATGTCCGCGCGCAGGTTGTACCAAGCCGTGGGAATCTGGTCCTCACGCAGGTAGACGCGATAGGGATCGGTGGTCGTTGCTTCCGCCATGATCGTCTTCCTTTCCACTGGGCGCGGCGCGCCCGCTTACATAACCAAGCTTGCAGAACCCTGCCATGCCGCCTCGGCATACAAAAAGGCCCCCGGAACTAGTCCGAGGGCCTTTGCGTGTGTATGGTTAAGCGGCCGTCGCTAGTCCGGAAGTCGAGTCACCCTTGTCCACCACCATGCGCCAGCAAACGCCGGGGCGTTTGCGAACACGCTGTTGTTGGCTGCAAGGGACATCCGTCTTCCTTTCCGTGACGTTGCCAGCTACGATATGCCGCCTCTGTTGCAAATACATTTCGGGCGAGAAACGCGTGCGTTTCTCGCCCGAACCTGAAGCCAGGCGAAAGGCTACTTCTCGCGCCAGCCCTTGCACACGTCCACCCAGCCGAGCGAGTGGCTCGCGCGCTCCAGCTCCTCCATCGTGGTGTCGACGCCGGTGCGCTCGCTTCCCGCCGCGGGGCGCACGAAGTCGTAGCGCCTGAGCGAGACGTCCAGGTAGCACGTGACGCCAGGCTTCACGTCAAAGGGGCAGACGCCGCCCATGGGATGGCCGACCTTCTCCTCCAGCTCGTCCGGCTTGATGAACACCGGCTTGGTGTGGAACTGCTTCTTGAAGGCGGAGTTCCAGACCTTCGCGTCGCCGGAGCACACCACGAGCACCGGCTTGCCGTCGACGTCGAACGCCATCGTCTTGCCAATCTGCCCGGGCTCGAGGCCGGACGCGTCCGCGGCCTGCTGGACCGTCGCCGTGAGCACGTCGTACACGATGATCTTCTTGTCCAGCCCAAACTGTGCCAGATACCTGCGCGTAGACTCCTCGGACATGCTACTTCGCATCCATGCAGAACAGCAGCGTGTCGAACATCTCCTGGCTCGTGGGCCACATCTCGCGGTCCACGCCGTCGAGCATCTGCCCCAGCGTCATCGTGCGGTCGGGGTTGGTGCAGTGGTACACGGTATCGAGCGGCGGAAGCACGAACTTCTCGTCAGACATGAAAGGTCTCCGTTCTCTTTGGACTCGCTGTTGCAGAGGCGCGGCAGGTTTGCGAAAGGTTGGCCCCCGCGCTGCGTCTTGCCTAACTATATACGCAAACTGCGTACTGGAAACCGCGATTGGCAGTTCATTTTTTATGGGACTCAGCCTATCTTTCCGCAGTCCGTGCCTCGCCTACATCTGCATATCAAAAATCATCTTTTGCGTTTATCTTTACCCTATCTGCACCAATATGCAAATCTGTCTAACTGGCACGTATCTTGCGGCTATCTTGCACTTATCTTTACCCCGCGCCAACCCGCAAGATTTCGCGTTCATCAAGATGAATGCTGGTTGGCCAATATTTAAACTTTTTGCATCAACAATTTGTGCTGGCCGCTCCCTGGGGTAAAGATAACTGCAAGCAAGGTGCGCCACCCGAAACGGCCGGCGATCCGCCATCCACCAGCGTGCCCTAACGTGCAAGGGACCGCCCGCACAAGCGAGGGCCGCCGCCCGCCAAAGCGGAACGGCGACCCTCGCGTCGCTTCACACTTCCTACACGTTTGCGGCCGCACGTAGACGCACGCCAGCACACCCAACACCACGCCTGGGCTTCGCGCCGGGCCCTACCCCAGCTTCACGCTCTTGGGCACCGTGCGGACCATGCCGTAGAACGCGTCCACGGCGCGCTTCCTGATGGATTCCAGCATGCTCGGGCGCACGGCGTCCCAGTCGGGCGGGTCGTCGCGCAGCATCTGTCGTGCCTCCGCGATGACCTGCTCGCCCGTGCCGGCCTGGAACGCGTCGTCCCCACTCACGGGAAGGTTGATGTACAGGTCGGCGGCGTTGGCGTGGATCTTGTCCAACTGGTTGGCGCCGCAGCTCATGGTGCGCATCGCGATGTTGAGCGGCGTGATGTCCTCCATCAGCTTTTGCTTGCGGATCATTCCCACGCCCACCACGGCGTCCACCATGCTGCGGTCAAACAGCGGCGTGGGCAGGTTCATGCGGCAGCCGCCGTCCATAAAGGCATGTCCAAGGTACTTGGTGGGCGAGATCACGAGCGGGTACGACGCGGAGCACGAGCAGCACTTGGCCGCGTCCAGCGCCGGGTCGCAGATCACGTTCCAACTGCCGTCCGTTGCGGCAAACAGGTCCGCGTCGTTCGTGAAGACGCAGAGGTCGCCGGTCATGATGTCCACGGCCGTCACGGCAACGGGCATGTTGAAGTCCGCAAACGTGCGGATGCCCGCCTCCCCCAGGATGTCGCGTGCGATGCCCTCCATCACCTGGCTGTCCACGATGCCGTGGTTGGAGAACACGTTCAGCACCCTGAGCGGCATGTTCTTGAGGATGCCTTCCTGCACGGTGCGATTGTCCAGTTCGACGAGAAGTTCCGCCATCCGGGTCGAGCCAATGCCGGAGGCCGTGAGCGCCGCCATGAGCGAGCCCATGGACGTGCCAGCCACGGTGGCGCAGTGCACGTCGTTCTTCTCCATGTCCTCAACTACCGCTACCTCCGCAAAGGACCTGAAGCCTCCCCCGCAGAAGGCAACGCCAACGCCGTCGAGCTTTGCCATGCTTCCCCCTTGAACAGATGTCGGGGCGCACGTCCAACCAGGTGTCGGCGGCGCCACATATCTTTTTGGTACCCAATCGAACATGAAAAAGAACAGCCGCCCGCAAAGGCGACTGCCCATTTTCGCAATCGATTTCACTTCAGAATGTGATGAGGCCGGCGCGGGCGTTCTTCTCGCCCACCATGGCCCCAGGCGGCAGAGCCGCCGCCCGTGCCCCGCGGGGCAACAGGCGTCCTACGCTGCCTTGACGCACTTGACCAGCAGGTGCGAGTCACCGTGGTTCTGGCTGTGCGAGCCATACCAGCGGTCAACATCACCAAACAGCGTCCTGAGGCTGTCCGCCTCGAAGTCGCGCCTGTGGTCATCGAACATGGCGGTGTACACACCACTGATGAACCAACCGTTCGAGCAGGCATCAAACACGCGCCTCTGCTGCTTGTCCATGTCCTTGATCCTCAACATGCTTACACCTTCCCTTCGACCTAGACGTTTACGGACACTTAGACCTTACCCGCAAAACGAGGCCAAAAGTCGGCAGCATGGGGGACTTTACATATCTGTTCCTAACTTAGAATGGACTCCTTACCATATGTTTTGCAAATTAATGTGACGATTCTGAGGATTGCCCAGCTCAGGGGCGAGGTTCTGGAAACGTTTCCAGGCAAGAAGGCGTTCCCGGCAAAAGCGTCGCCTCCGGGAGCCACGGGCGAGAAGTTCACATCTCTGACACCCCAGCTCCACAGCTGTGTGCACCGCATGCCAGCTTTGTGCAGGTGGCGACACATATCTGCGTGCCACTGCGACCGCCGAGGTCGGCCGTGGAGCCCGGCGCCTCCCCTACTCGCGGGCGTCCGTCACGTTGACGCGCATGGTCACACGGTGCTCGAGGTCCGCCGTCGGGTCGATGGCCAGCACGTACGCCTTGAAGACGTCGCTGTGGCCAAACGCGAGCAGCTGGCTGATCGTGCCGTTGCACGCTCGCGGCACAAAGCCGATCTTGGTCTTGTGGAAGTACACCGCGACCGCGCGCGAGTCGTACGGGTTGTCCGGCTCCGCCTTGAGCTTGAGCTTGCTCCCCACCTTGAGCTCGTCAAACACCTCCGCGATGTCCCAGTGCGACTGCCCAGCGACGTTGCAGGTCAGAAACTCCTTGCTCATCTGGTACATGGCGTCCTCCTCCGTTCCGCGGCTTTGCGGCCTTGCGCCTTTGCTGCCACGTACGTTACGGCCCGCACCGGACATTAATTCGCGCACGCGCGCCGCGCGCATGCCGCTCGCGGGAGGCACATGCCCACGCCGGATGCTGCCGTGAGCCAAGCCAGACCCCTGACTCACAAAGTACGCTTTGTGAGTCTAATTCAAACTCAATCTACCTGCGGAAACGTGAATTTTTGGCCACTCACAAAGTATGCTTTGCGAGTCCGTGCGCCGCAAGTCGGGCCTGCGCCCAGACGCTGTGGTGTCACTCGAGCCGGCCCAGTGTACCCCGCCCCTACAGCTCCGTGTACTTGCGCGAGCTGCCGCGAGACTTCTGCACCGGATACTTGGCCTCGTCCTGGCGCAGCTTGCGCTCCATCAGCTCGACGGGGTCCTCGCCCAGGTGGCTCGCGAGCATCACGCAGTAGATCATCACGTCCGCCAGCTCCTCGCGAATGTGGTCGCCCTTCTGCCCGCACTCCAGGTCCGCGCCGGACCACTGGAAGTTTTCCAGCAGCTCGGCCGACTCGAGGCTGATGGAGATTGCCAGGTCCTTGGCGTTGTGGAACTGCGCCCAGTCGCGCTCGTCCCTAAACGCCTCGATCCGCGCGACCTCCTCGTCAAACGTCATGCCCGCTCCCCTCTCGCGCAGCCGGACGCGCGCCCGCACGCCGCGCACTTCTCGCCCGCGCACAGTATCACCACGGCAAGACCACCGCTTGCCCACAGCAGACAATTGTAAGGAAGCCGCGTCGTGGGTAGATACCAAACGACAACCGCGTCGTCACGAGGAGGAGAAGGACATGGCATTTGTAGAGGTGGACCCCCATGAGATCGAGCTCAGGCCATTTGACGCGTTTGACCGCGGGTGGGCGCTGCTCGCGGCGGGCGACGCCGAGGCAGCCAACTGCATGACGGTGAGCTGGGGCGGCGTCGGGACGCTGTGGGGCAAGCCAGTCGCCACGGTCTACGTGCGCAAGAGCCGCTACAC
>QOUO01000030.1 GCA_003862195.1 Coriobacteriaceae bacterium
GTCGCGTCTCCGCCTGGACGGCGGACTTCCCCTCGGCCCGGCGGCGCGCATCCTCTTCCGAAATGAGGCAACCAGGTGCCATCCAGCTCATCCGCGCAGCTCCGTCGGGCGGGGGCGCGATCCTCCCGGAAGAGATCGAGGTCCCAAGGCGCAAGCATCACGCGATTCCCCGCCGTCAGGAACAATGTCCCATATCCGGTTGTCCGCAATACAGGACAAAAGTCGCCGGGGGCGACGCTAAAAGGATAAGAGGAACCATGCCAGCCATGCGCAGGAGGGACCGCGCCGTAACCGACCCCGCAAAGATCAGGCGGATCCTGGACGGCGCCCGCATCCTCCACCTGGGCCTCGTGGACGATGGCCGCCCCTACGTGGTGCCCCTGCACTACTGCTACGAGTACGAGGGCGGCGACCTCACGCTCTACATGCACTCCGCCCGCCACGGCCGCAAGCTCGACGTCATTTCCGCCTCGCCCGCGTGCTTCGTGGAGCTAGAGTGCGACGTCGCGCTGGACGACGGCGGTGCCACGCCCTACAAGATCGCCTGCCAGTACGGCTCGTTCTACTCCAGCGTCATGGGCGCCGGCACCGCCTCCATCGTTACGGACGCGGACGAGAAGGTCCGCGCCCTCAGGCTCCTGATGCGGCAGCAGACGGGCAGGGACTTCCCCATGAACAGGCTCATGGCCAAGACCGTCGCCATCATCAAGGTGCAGGTACCCGCAGGCGAGCTCTCCTGCAAGGCCCACGTGCGCAAGTAGCGCACTTTTGAGCGTCCCGTGTCGCCCCTGTGTAGACAAAATTGAACCCTTGCGTTCAATATCCCTGTGCTAGAGTGTCCGTAGTTCAATTCGCAAATTGAACTACGGACATCTTCGTAACACAGAAATTGAACTCGAAAGGTCGGACATGTCCCAGGATCTCTTTAGCGAGCGTCTTGCGGAGGCAATGGAGAAGAACGACCTCCGTCAGGCGGACCTCATCCGCATCGCGGCGGAGCAGGGTCACAAGCTGGGCAAGAGCCAGCTGAGCCAGTACCTCAGCGGCAAGGTGACGCCCCGGGCCCAGGCCGTCGTCATTCTCGCCCAGGCGTTGGGCGTGAGCGAGGAGTGGCTGCAGGAGGGTGACGCCGCACCGGCAGAGTCCGCCGCGGAGCCGGCGCCCGCGCCGTCCGCTGCAAGCCAGCCGCAAGAAACCACCGTCAGCACCACAGGGGAGAAGGGCACTGCCGCCGCCAGGGGCAGGCAAGGGGAAGGAAGCTCCATGCGCCAGTTCACGAAGTCTCACAAGCTCGACAACGTCCTGTACGACATCCGCGGGCCCGTCCTGGACGAGGCCTACCGCATGGAGGACCAGGGCATCCACGTGCTCAAGCTCAACATCGGCAACCCCGCGCCGTTTGGCTTCCGCACGCCTGACGAGGTCGTAAAGGACATGCAGGACCAGCTGACGGAGTGCGAGGGCTACTCCAACAGCCGCGGCCTCTTTACCGCGCGCAAGGCCATCATGCAGTACGACCAGCTCAAGGGCATCCCCAACGTGGACGTGGAGGACATCTACACCGGCAACGGCGCGTCCGAGCTCATCCAGCTCGCGATGAACGCCTTCATGGACGAGGGCGACGAGATCCTGGTCCCCAGCCCGGACTACCCGCTGTGGACCGCGTGCGCCACGCTGGCCGGCGGCACCGCCGTGCACTACATCTGCGACGAGCAGGCCAACTGGTACCCTGACATCGACGACATCCGCAGCAAGGTCACGCCGCGCACCAAGGGCATCGTCGTGATCAACCCCAACAACCCCACGGGCGCGCTCTACCCGCGCGAGGTCCTGCAGGAGATCGTGGACGTTGCGCGCGAGCACCAGCTCGTCATCTTTGCGGACGAGATCTACGACCGCCTCGTGATGGACGGCAAGCAGCACGTCTCCATCGCGAGCCTGGCGCCGGACCTGTTCTGCATCACGTTCAACGGACTCTCCAAGAGCCACATGGTCGCGGGCTACCGCATCGGCTGGATGAGCCTCTCCGGCAACAAGCGCATCGCCAAGGACCTGATCGACGGCATCAACATGCTGTCCAACATGCGTCTGTGCTCCAACGTGCCCGCGCAGTCCATCGTGCAGACCTGCCTGGGCGGCATCCAGCGCTCGCAGCAGCTGCTCCAGCCCGGCGGCCGCATCTACGAGCAGCGCGAGTACGTGTACGACCGCCTCTCGCACATGGACGGCGTCACCGTCACCAAGCCCGAGGCCGCGTTCTACATCTTCCCGCACCTCTCCGAGGAGAAGTTCCACATCACAGACGACGACCAGTTCGCGCTCGACCTCCTCAAGGACAAGCACGTGCTGATCACGGCCGGCAAGGGCTTCAACTGGGCAAAGCCCGGCTACTTCCGCATCGTGTACCTGCCGCGCAAACACACCCTGCACGAGGCCATGGACGCGCTGGAGGACTTCCTCAGCTACTACCGCCAGGACTAGCGGGCTGCGGT
Source organism: Coriobacteriaceae bacterium (assembly GCA_003862195.1). Classification (GTDB taxonomy): domain Bacteria; phylum Actinomycetota; class Coriobacteriia; order Coriobacteriales; family Atopobiaceae; genus Parafannyhessea. The sequence continues at coordinate 2,493 of QOUO01000030.1, forward strand.
CTAGGTAACGTCGAGGCTGCAAGCGGCCCAAAGACAAGCTAAAGACAGGGGCGAGAAGAACGGGGGATTCGTTCTTCTCGCCCTTTTGCATCCGCGGAAAGGGCGCCGACTGCGGAGACTCAGGGCTGGAGCTTGGACGCTCGAATGCCGATGGCTAGATTTGGCAGGGGAGAAACCTAGTTTGATTGCCGATTTTGAACGAATTTGACAAAATTTGGGATTATATTAGGTAGCAATAGATTCTGCTGGGAGGTGCCTCATGCTCGTCGACTTCACATTCGAGAACTTCAAGTGCTACAGGGACCAGCAGGCCTTCTCGATGCGCAGGTACAATCGGTCTGGGTACGCCCCGTTTGACGATGTGTCGACCGTCACCGCAATCTATGGGGCAAACGCGTCCGGCAAGTCGTCGCTACTCGAGGCGATGACCTATGCCGCCAGGTTTGCCGTGAACGGCTATCGTCGCGGGAGCTCTGGAGAGGGGATAGCCAGGCTGCCGTTCCTGCTGGACAGCGAGTACGCTACGCGGCCCTCGACCTTCTACTTCGAATTGATTGCCAGCGATGAGCGCAGGTACAAGTACTGGTTCTCTATCGACGACAAGCAGGTGCTGTCAGAGGATCTTGTGGTGTACAGGTCCTCGAGGCCGAGCACGCTCTTCTCGAGGTGGGTTGGCGACGACGGAAGCTATACCAACGAGCATGGTCAGTCGATCGAGTTTGGTCCGTCGTTCACTGGGCCCAAGAAGCAGCTTTGGAGCATCACACGAGAGAACGCGCTGTTCCTCTCCGCCGCGGCAGCGGGTGGGAGCAAGGTGATCGAGCCGGTCTATCGCGAGCTTGGCAAGGTGTCTATCTACAAGGCCCGTTTTTACGAGCGGGAGATGCCGCGCGTCAAGCGCGAGCTCGAGGGCGGGTCGCAGGATGCCGGCGCACTGAGGAGCCTCATCAAGTTTGCGGATCTTGGCATTGATGACATCGGGCTCGTCGAGCGCAAGACTGGTGTGGACGAGGAGAATGACATCGCCGATGGTGGTGATGCGTCCATCGCGCAGGAAGGCGGCAAGAGACCGACCGACATCGTCTTCCTGCATGAAGGGAAGGATGCGCGGGCGATGTTTCCCACTGGATACGAGTCCGACGGCACCGTTGGTGCGCTCTCGTTCTTCTCCGTGGCGCTTCGCTCGCTCCGCAGCGGCGGAATCGCGCTTGTGGATGAGATCGACAGCAGCCTACACCCGACACTCGTCAAGGAACTCGTGCTGGCCTTTGCTGACCGCGAGTCGAACCCCAACGCGGCGCAACTGATATTCACCACGCACGATGTCAGCCTGATAGACGTCAGCGGGTCAGAGGACCGGGTCCTGGATAGGGACCAGATATGGTTCGCTAGCAAGTCGGACGGCGCATCGGAGATATTCCCGGCGACCGAGTTCCACGTAAGGAGGGGCGAGAACGTGGGCAGGAACTACCTCAACGACGTGTACGGAGCCCTTCCCGACCCACGGCTGCACGACGTTTTCCTCGAGTTCGCTGGCGGGTGCCACGATGGCAAGGAAGACTAAGCCGCCGCGGGCCGGTCGCCCGAAGACATCAAGGAACAGAAAGCGCAGGGTCCTCGTCGCGACGAACGGCAGGGTCACCGAGCCGGCGTACTTCGATCTGCTGAAGTCATGCTTCGGTGACGCTACCTTCCACCTGCAGCATGGGTTGGAGGGGAAGTCCCCTCTCGAACTGGTGGATGCCGCGTTGAGTGCTCTGAAGGACGACGCGGATGAATCGAGGCGGCGCAGCTCGGACGCGTACTCAGTTGCGTTTGTGGTCACCGACACCGACCAGTTTACCGACCTCGCCAAGGCGGAGCGCCGTGCCAAAGACAGCAAGGCTCATCTCATCCTCTCAAATCCCTGCTTTGAGGTCTGGCTCATAGACCACGTTAAGCAGTGTCCAAACAGGTCGCTCGATGCGAAGCCATACGAAAAGCTCGCGCATGATCTTGGAATAACCGCCCCTCCGAGTGCGAAGAGGGGTACGTCCAGGTCGAAGGCGATAGTCGAGAAGCGGATAACGCCACTGGACGAAAGCCTTAAAACCGCGATGGAGAATGCCCGGGGCCACTGCACGCAAGAGAAGCTAAAGGTAAGGGAGTCGGATCCGGACAAGACGTCCGACTACGTAAACTGGACGGACATGACGCGCGTTATCGAGTGGCTGGAGGGCCGCCATGCGTAAAGAGTACGACTTTTCCAAAGGCAAGCGAAACACCTACACGCGGGACCTCAAGAGGCGAGTGGCGACGGACGCTGACGCGGATAAAGCCGACTGCAAGAGGGAGACAGTTGCGGCTGAGGCAGAAGTGCAGGCAGCAGAAAAGCCGACCCCAGGAGCAAGGGAATTCTAAGCCCAGCGGCCTACCCCCATTCGGGGACCCAGCTGTAATCCACCCAAGTCGGCTTTGCCTTGCAAGGATGCCAATCGATTGTATTAATGATAAGGGCGAGAAGAACGGGGACACGTTCTTCTCGCCCCTTGCCTTGGCTGCGGGTGCTTGCGGGTTGTGCGCTGCTGCTACTGCTCCGACGGGGACCGCGGGATGTCGTCCTGCTCCACGTCGTCCGGGACGTCCGTGCCGGCGTGGGTGCCGTGGAACAGCTCGAAGAAGTCGTGCACGGCGTCGCGGCTGGTGTCCGACGTGCGGAAGTGGAACTCGGGATTCTTCTTCTTGAGCTGGCGGTAGTCTGCCATCATGTCGCCAAAGATCTGCGCGTTCGAGGGCGGCGTGTACACGATGGAGTTGGCGCCGGCGTCGATGGTCTGCTGGATGGACTCGTCCGTGCGGCCGCCCGTCGCGATGATGGGCACCTTGGGAAAGCTCTTGCGGATCTCGCGCACGACCTGGGCGGTCTTGCCGCCGGCCGCCACGTTGAAGATCGTGGCGCCCGCGTCGAGGCGGGCCTGGATGTCCTCGCCCTCCGTGGCGACCGTCGCGATGATGGGAATGTCGATCACGCGGCGGATCAGGCGGATGTTGGAGTTGCTCATGGGGGAGTTGACGACCACGCCAAACGCGCCCTGGGCCTCCGCGTCCTGCGCGATCACGACGGAGCGCATGCCGCGCGTGGTGCCGCCGCCTACGCCCACGAAGACGGGGCTGACCGCGGCGGAGATGATGGCCTGCGAAATGGCCTGCTGCGGCGTGAAGGGGTAGACCGCGAGGACGGCGTCCGCGTTGCAGTTGCGGATGATGGCGACGTCCGTCGAGAACACGATCGACTTGATGCGGCGCCCCATGATGACCATGCCCTTGGCCTCGTAGATCACGTCCGGAACCTGTATGGAGTGGGCGCGGAGCGTCCCTGTGATGCGGGGTACGTGGTTGTTGTCCTCGGTGGTGGTGACCATGAACCGCTTCCCTTCCCGCGCGCGTGCGCGTAGTCGCTTGCTGGTGCGTTGTTGCCGGCGGCGTGCCGTGCGGCGCCGCCGCGCTTGCCCTGCATGCGATTAGGATATCCACTGAGGCGCCGCCTAAACAAGGATTTTTGGTGAGAAGGTCGGCGGCGCGCGTTGCGGGTTTGTTAGGTCTTCGTGCGGGGTAGGTAATGGCAAGACGGACCCGCCGGCGCCGCTGGCGCGACGGGGACGCAACCGCGATTGAAACCACGATTGGAGGGCCTGATGGCTACCTTTGACGATTTGAAGCTTTATGTTCTGCCCGGCTGCCCCTACTGCGCCAAGGTGGACCGCTTTATGGACGAGCACGACATCAAGGTTGAGCACCTGGACGTGACGCAGGGCACCAACGGCGACGACCTGGTGGCCCTGGGCGGCAAGCGCCAGTGCCCGTGCCTGGTGATCGACGGCAAGCCGATGTACGAGAGCGGCGACATCATCGAGTACCTGGCCGGCCGCATCGGCGCGAAGGCGCCCGCGAGCGACGGTGCGAGCGGGGCGTGCCACTTCACCCCGGGCGGAGGCCACGTCTGCGACTAGGCGTCGCGCGAGGGGGGCCGTTCTTCTCGGCCGCTTGACGCTGCATAAGAATGTGAATCGCCCGCGCCGGCCTTGTGGTGCCGGCGCGGGCGACTTTGTGCCGCGAGCTGCGGGGTTGCCGGGGTGTCTGCCTGGGCGTTCGCTACTCGAACGTGGAGGCGACCTCCTGCAGGAGGCTGATGATGGGCAGGTGCTGCGGGCAGGCGTCCTCGCACTGGCCGCAGGCGACGCACTCCGAGGCCTTGGGGCCGCCGGGGCGCCAGCCGTAGTCCTCGCGCGAGCGATCGAGGTCGCCGTAGAGCTTGTACTCGTTCATGACCTGGAAGATCTCTGGGATGTGCATGCCGACGGGGCAGCCGGGCGTGCAGTAGTGGCAGCCCGTGCACTGGATGCGGTCGATCGACTCGAACTCGAGGCGCGCGCGGTGGACGGCGTCGCGCTCCGCGGGGGAGAGCGGCTTGAAGTCGCGCATGAACGAGAGGTTGTCCTGCATCTGCTGAGGCGTGGACATGCCGCTGAGCACCATCATCACGTTGGGGAGCGACGCCACGAAGCGGATGGCCCAGCTTGCGGGCGAGGCGGCGGGGTCGGCGGCCTTGAGGATGCTGCCCACGCGGTCGGGAAGCTTGGCGAGCGTGCCGCCCTTGACGGGCTCCATCACGACGACGGGCACGCCGTGGCGCGTGGCTACCTCGTAGTTGGCGTGGGACTGGACGACGGGGCTCTCCCAGTCCGCGTAGTTGATCTGCAGCTGGACGAACTCGACGTCGGGATGGTCCGTGAGCAGCTGGTCGAGGAGCTCCGGCATGTCGTGGAACGAGAAGCCGTAGTGCTTGACCAGGCCCTGGGCCTTGAGGTCGCGCACGTAGCCCCAGATGTCGTACTTGTCGTAGAGCTCGACGTTGTCCTTGGAAAGGGCGTGCAGCAGGTAGAAGTCGAAGTAGCCCGCGCCCGTGCGCTCGAGGCTCTGGCGGAACTCGTCCTTTGCGGCGGCCTCGTCCTTTGCGGCCCAGGTGCCGGCGTTGAGCTTGGTCGCGAGGTAGTACGAGTCGCGCGGGTGGCGCTCGACCAGCGCCTGGCGCACGGCGTCCTCCGAGCCCTGGTAGACGTAGGCGGTATCGACGTACTTGCCGCCCGCCGCGAGGAAGTCATCCACCATGGTCTTGGTGGTCTCGACGTCGATGGTGCCGTCCTCGAGCTTGGGCAGGCGCATCATGCCAAAGCCGAGCTTCATGCAATCGGAAACCAACGTGCTCATGTTGCCCCTCCTGTGTGCCGGGCCGACCAGCCGCCCCCACGGCTGAGCCGACTGTCTGATGGCACGATTATCGCGCGTCGCGGGTCAGAAGAAGCGGTGCGACTGCCCCGAGGGGAAGATAATTCGGCTTGCTTGTGACAGGGGAGGATGCCTTGATGGCTTGCCTATGGCTCGAAAACTAATGTAATTCCATGACAGCAATGAGTGACTACATGTGGAATTACATTAGTCTCAATGTGGGAAATCAACGTTTGAGCAGGTAAATCATGTGTTTATGAGTCTGGAGTAAGTGGGGCTACATCATCCGACAAGAGGATTTCCTGCTGGCCCAGTTGGTGCTATGGCAAGTGAGGTCTGGATCGAGTGAAAGAACTTCCGGCTCTCTTGTAACACGGAGGGGTTTGTGCACGATTGAGTGCGACCCGACCAGGTTGGCAACCACACACAAACCCTCCGACGTGTCATGTAGGGAGGCTTGTGTGTGGTTCTGGCCACTTCGTCGGCTCATTCGGGGCTCGTCCAGCCTTCTCGTGGCAGTCGGAATCATGCACAAGCGTTCATGAATTACGGACGGGCTTGAAATTCTTGTCCAGGCGACCCCGTCCTTGGCCGGCCAGAGGGAGTTGATTCGCCTCGGCTGCACCAAGCACGGGATTTTGTGTGTTTCGGGAGGCAGCGAAGAGCACTGGCGAAGGCTTCTCTGGCTCCACAGCCCCCGACCGAGGTTGCGAAACACACAGAACCCCGGTCCAAGTGACGGCGGGGGAGGACTTTGAGTGTTTGCCAGCATCCGACCGGGCTGCGAAACGCACAAAATCCCCGACGCCGTGCACCGGGCGAAAATCATCTCGTCCCAACGGCCCTTCCATCCCGTGCCCAGCTGCCCCCGCCGGCGTTCAGCCCGCCAAATCCCGTGACGCAACGGTGGCGGCATGACGCATAATTGGGGATGGCCATTGGGCGTCGATTGGAGAGAGTCGCATGAAGACCAGCCACGTTACCGTTCAGAGCACGGACCTGCTACGAGAGATGGACGTCGTTTCATACGGAGACGCGGGACCGGCCGTCATCGCGTTCCCCGAGGGCAATTCCTCCTTTGCGAGCTGGCAGGACGGCGGCATGGTCGACGCCCTCGCCCCCATGATCGACGCGGGCAAGCTGCGCCTCTTCTGCCCCGATTCCACGGACCTCATGGGCTGGTACTCGCGCTACGCCGTGCCCGAGTACCGCCTCGCCAACATCGAGGGCTTCTTCAAGTTCGTCAAGAACGACCTCATCCCGCTCATCAACAAGGCCTGCGGCAGCGAGCAGCGCCCCTACCTGGTGGGCGCCGGCATGGGCGCGCTCAACGCGTGCCTGCTCATGCTGCGCGAGCCGGAGCTCTTCAGCGGCCTGCTGGCGCTGTCCGGCACCTATGACGCCCGCCGCTTCGTGGTGGGCGATCTGCCCGAGGGCTGGGAGGAGGTCTCGCCCATCGACATCGTCGAGGCGCTCCCGCAGAACGGCAAGGCGCGCCGCGTGCTCAAGGGCCTGCCCGTCGCGTTCGTGTGCGGCCAGGACGCGAGCGAGGATGGCATCGACACCCAGCGCGCGCTCGAGCAGGCGTTCAAGGACCGCGACATCGAGGCCACGTTCGAGTACTGGGGCTACGACGTCACCCACTCGTGGGAGTGGTGGCAGCGCGAGGTGACCGAGATGCTGCCCGTCGTCCTCACGCCCGAGGGCCTCGCGGACCGCAAGCTCGGTGCGTCCCTCGCCTACGCCAAGCGCGAGGCCGAGCACGCCCGCACGGAGCTCGTGGACGCGCAGGCCAACCTCTCGGCCGCGCGCGACGCGCTCAAGATCGCCAAGGAGGACCTCGAGGTCACGTCCAAGCGCGTCAAGACCGAGGAGGAGAGCGTCCGCAAGTGCGGCATCGCCGAGGACGAGCTGGTCGAGAAGGCCCGCCAGGCCTGGTCGGAGCGTGACCGCATCGCCAAGCAGCTCCAGGACATAGAGGCCAAGGCGCAGGACGCGCAGAACAAGGCCGACGCCGCGACGAAGGCGCGCAAGGACGCCGAGTGGATCCTGGGCGAGGCCCGCGCCGCGGCCGCCCAGGCCCGCACCAACAACGAGGCCGCCGAGCAGGAGCTCCAGACCCGCGACGCAGCCGCCGTCAAGGCGACCAAGGACGACGCGACCGCCCAGGAGCGCCTGAAGGAGACCGAGGCGGACCTCAAGCGCGAGCACGAGAAGGCCCGCGCAGCCCTCGAGACCGCGATGGAGATCTCGGCCCCCAAGAAGCCTGCCGCCAAGAAGGAGCACAAGCAGGGCGAGAAGAGCGCGGCCCCCAAGGCCGCGGCAAAGCCCGCTGCCAGCAAGTCCGCCAAGAAGCCGGCCGCAGCCAAGCCCAAGGCAGCAGCCAAGAAGCCGGCCGCGACCAAGGCGCCCGCAGCCAAGGCAAAGCCTGCAGCCGCAAAGCCAGCCGCAGCCCCCAAGCCGGCTGCAGCCGCGCCCAAGCCTGACGCTCCCGCCGGCAAGTAGCCCCATCACCCAATCGCACCAGCAAGAAGCCGGGTCGCGCACCATCGCGCGGCCCGGCTTCTCTTACCAGCAACTCTCCCTCGGCCGCTACACCCACATGGCGTTCGCGATCCCCACCACGGCGGGCACGGTCACGATCGAGAGCAGCACGGATATCACCACGGTCTCCACCGCGTAGGCGTAGTCCGCGTCGTGCAGCTGCGCGTACACGGCAACGTTGGCGCCTACGGGGCAGGCAGCCGCAATCAGCAGCGCCATCCGCATCTGGTAGGAGGGGATGGGCAGCACGCTCAGCAGCGCCAGCGATGCCAGCGGCGACACTACGATGCGCGCAAGGGAGACGCGATAGTTCGCCACCCGCGTGAACATCCTCCGCAGGTCCGTCTGCGCAAGGTAGACGCCGATCATGAACATCGCGAGCGGCGTGTTGAGTGCGGCCACGTCGTCCAGGCAGGTCGTGACCACGCCCGGCAGCGGCAGCTGCGTCGCGTACAGAACGATCCCAATCAGCGCCGCCACCATAAATGGCGCGGTCGCGATGCTGTGCGCCACGTCGCGCGCGGTCGGCGCCGGCTCGCCCTGCTCGCGCGTGAGCAGCCCCACGCCGTACGTCCACTGTCCAATGTTCATGAGCGCGATGAACCCCACGTTGTAGAACACGCTCTTCGCGCCCACGGTCGCGACCACCAAAGGTATCCCAAAGAAGCTCGGGTTCGAGAACGTCCCCGCAAAGTTCCCAATCGCGTCGCGCCCGCACACGAGCCGCGCCACAACCGCGGCTACCACCAAAAGGAGAAGCGCGACCGCCGTGCCCCACACCAGCGCCTCGGTGTGCGCCACCGTCCGGCTCACCATCAGGCTCTTCACTATCACGGCGGGAAGCGACAGGTAGATCAGGATGTTCCCGATCACGCGGTTGCCCTCCATCGTGATCTTCCCGGCGCGGAACATCGCGTACCCGATCCCCACCAACAGGAACATCACCAGCACCTGCAGCGCAAGCACGGCGGACATGTTCATACGGAGACTCCCTCGTTCAGCCGGGCGTAGCAGGTGGCGCGGGGCGTGCGGTCAAAGCGGTCCCACCATGATAGGCCACCTTCCGCCAACGCCGATAGGCCACCCGTCACAGACCCCGCCCCGCCGCCTCTCGCCCACGCCAGAACGAAGCCCCGCCCCATGGGAACGGCCAATGCACAAATACGCCAGAATGTCCTCCCAATATCGGACATTCCAAAGTCGGACCCAACAAATACCAGCCCGTATGCAAAGTCGATTGAATATTACCTGCAAGTTGGGTAATATCACGGGCAAACGCAGTTTTACCTGCGTAGGGGGCGGAAAGCAAACCTCAAGGGAATGGGGAGCAGCCATGCGTAAGACCAAGATGTTCGAGGGCAAGCGCCACGTATACAACACCGAGAAGGCGGAGGAGTGCGGCCACCGCGACTTCGGCGACTTCGGCGACCCCGCGGGTTATGAGGAGACCCTCTATCGCACCAGGGGCGGTCTATACTTCGTGGTGGGCAAGGGCGGGGAGGACTCCCCGTATCCCACCGAGGACATCAGGCCGATCACCGCGGTGGAGGCCAAGCAGTTCTAGGCGGCGCAGGCCGCGGGGAGGATGCGCGATGGCGGAGCAGCGCAGCGACGTGATCTCGTGGGACGAGTTCTTCATGCGGGTGGCAGTTGCCGCCCAGCTCAGGAGCAAGGATCCCAACACGCAGGTCGGCGCCTGCATAGCGGATACCGATCATCGCATACTCTCCGTGGGCTACAACGGCACGCCCCACGCCATAGCGGACGAGGACTTCCCCTGGGGCGACAGCGACGACCCGCTCACGGACAAGCACAGCTACGTGATACACGCGGAGGCCAACGCGATCCTCAACTTCCGCGGCAGCCTCAAGGACATGCAGGGCGCGACGGTCTACGTCACGCTCTTCCCCTGCCACGAGTGCGCCAAGCTCCTCGTGCAGGTCGGCGTCGGCGAGGTCGTCTACCTGTCTGACAAGTACGACGGCACGATGGACAACCTCATCAGCAAGCACACGTTCGACACCTGCGGCGTCACGTATCGCAAGGTCAAGCTGCCGCACGGCCTGCAGTAGCGGCCCTCCGTCGCAATCATCTGGGCGAGAAGAACGCGACCCCTCGTGCGCATCCTCATGCTGGGCAACAGCCTCACCACGGCCCATGGCTTGCCAACCCAACTTGCCTCCGCGCTTGACGCGGAGGTGGTGGTGCACGCCCGTGGCGGCGCGCGCCTGGCCGAGCACCTCAATCCAAAGACAAGAAATGGCGCCCGCACGCTCGCGGCCCTCGCGCCAACTCCCGCCGACGACGCGCCGCAGCCTCTCGCCTGGGACTTCGTTGTCCTGCAGGAGATGTCCCACGCCCCGGCCACAACGCCCGAGGCCTATGCAAGAAGCGCATCTGCCCTATGCGCGCTCGCCCGTGCGGCGGGAGCCACGCCCGTCATCTACGCAACCTGGGCCTATCGCGCCGGCAGCACAAAGCTCCAGCGCCTCGGCCTCACCTACGCCCAGATGCACGCCCTTATGCACGCATCGTTTGCCCAGGTGGCGGCCAACAACCACGCCGTCCTTGCAGATGCCTGCGACGCCTTCTATTACGCGCCGGACCCTGCCGCGCTCTACGCGCCAGACGGCGTCCACCCCTCCGAGCTAGGAACAAGGGTCGCGGCGTCCGTGCTGGCCAATGCCATGGACGCCGCGACCCCCAAGTCGCACGCTATGTAACCGGCGGCTGCCTGCCAGCGGCAACCCGCCGCGGCCGCCTGCGAGCCCGCGCTACTTCACGTTGTAGAACGCAGCCTTCCCGAGGAACTCGGCGGAGTCGCCCAGCCTGTCCTCGATCCTCAGCAGCTGGTTGTACTTGGCAACGCGGTCGGTGCGCGCGGGGGCGCCGGTCTTGATCTGGCCGGCGTTGGTCGCCACGGCCAGGTCCGCGATCGTGGTGTCCTCGGTCTCGCCGGAGCGGTGGCTCACCACGGCGGCGTAGCCGGCGCGCTTGGCCATCTCGATGGCCTCCAGCGTCTCGGTCAGGCTGCCAATCTGGTTCACCTTGATCAGGATGGCGTTCGCGGCGCCAAGCTCGATGCCCTTCTTCAGGCGCTCGGTGTTAGTCACAAACAGGTCGTCGCCAACCAGCTGAACCTTGTGGCCCAGGCGCTGCGTCAGCTTCACCCAGCCGTCCCAGTCCTCCTCGGCCAGGCCGTCCTCGATCGATACGATCGGGTACTTCTCAACAAGCTCCTCCCAGTAGTCGATCATCTGGTCGGAGGTGAGGGTGCGGCCCTCGCCCTTCAGCTCGTAGTTGCCGGTCTCCTTGTTATAGAGCTCGCTCGTGGCGGGGTCCATCGCAAACTTGAAGTCGCGGCCCGGCTCAAAGCCCGCCTCGCTCACGGCGCGCATCAGGTACTCAAACGGCTCGGCGTTGGTCTTGAGGTCGGGGGCAAAGCCACCCTCGTCGCCCACGCCGGTGGAAAGGCCGGCCTTGCGCAGGACGTCCTTCAGGGTGTGGTAGACCTGGCTCGACCAGCGCAGCGCGGTCTTGAAGTCGGGCGCGCCCACCGGCATGATCATGAACTCCTGGAAGTCAACGTTGTTGTCCGCGTGGACGCCGCCGTTGAGGACGTTCATCATCGGGACGGGGAGGGTGTGGCCGTTGGCGCCGCCCAGGTACTCGTACAGCGGCAGGTTCGCGCCGGCAGCGGCCGCGCGAGCCACGGCAAGGGATGCGCCCAGGATGGCGTTGGCGCCAAAGCGGCCCTTGTTGGGGGTGCCGTCCGCCTCGATCATCGCGCGGTCGACGGCGCGCTGGTCCGTGGCCTCCATGCCAACCAGCAGGTCGCGGATCTCGCCGTTCACGTGGCCGACGGCCTTCAGTACGCCCTTGCCAAGGTAGCGGTCCGCGTCGCCGTCGCGCAGCTCCACGGCCTCAAACTCGCCGGTCGAAGCGCCGGAGGGAACGATGGCCCTGCCAAACGACCCGTCCTCAAGCGTGACCTCGACCTCGACGGTGGGGTTGGCGCGGGAGTCCAGAACCTCGCGTCCGTATACGTTCTTTATCTTGCTCATGTCTGCTCCAAACCTTGAGTTACCTACGGTTTACTTCCACGCTTTCATACTACCCATACTACGGTAGGAATTCAGCACGATTCGGAAATCGTCTTCGCACTGTTGCTCGGGCAACACTGGTTTGATCGTCCAACAAAAACCTGCCTTCCGTCGGGCGAGAAGAACGGCCCCCATTACCGCAGGTAGAGGCCTTTAGTCAAATGCCAATAACGGGCATTTAGTCGTTCGTTACTTAAAGTCTGCTGTTCATACCAGAAAAAAAGTAAAACAATTGGTGATACTTGCTGTATGATACCGTTCACCCGCGAATAGCTACCGTTTGCATATTGGCGAACTCGATTTGAGACCGAGGTTACGCCCGCTGACTCAGCTAGTCGTAAACTGGATGAAAGTTACTGGAAACGTTTTCAGTCGGCTTGGCTGACAGATCTCTTTTCCGGTGGACGTATTTCCGCAGGTCGCTAGAAAAATGTCACAGGGACGATTTCCCTTAGATATGCCTTTTCTGGCCCCGGCGGTTGGTGGCGCGAGCGAGGTGCCAAGCTCTGGCAGCAAGCGGAACGTGACCTGACTGAATAAATTTCGGTCGAAGGTGGCTCGAAACGCCTTTTTATAGGCTTGAACGATGGTTATGAAGGTTCGAAGCTTGATGAATTGGGATGCATTCAAAAACAGAGCGCAGACCAATGGCAAGAGGAGGATGCCGCGCAGGCATCGTCATGCCGTCGAGCTGACCGCCACCTGCGCCTGCGCACTGCTCGTCACGCTGTCCCTCGTGCTGCCTGCGTTCGCCGCCGGCGCCTCCAACGATGCCCAGACCGAGTCCACGACCGTCGCAGCCACAACGGACAACTCCTTATCTTCCTCGAGCAATGAAAATGTGTCGGGGGGGGGTACCTCTCAGGACGGTAGCGCCTCTGCATCCGTAGAGAAGGACGATTCATCCTCTGACGAGTCGTCGAGCGCAAGTGACAGCGATTCTTCCTCTGATACATCTGCTGCAAAGGCAGCGCCAATGCTCACGGCTGCTAACGCACAGTCGATTTCTAGTGTTAACGACTTTACCCAAACTGAGGGGAACAAAAGATATGCAGAGGAAGGTGTCTACCAGCTGGATTGCAATATCTCCACTGGTGACACGATTTGGGTTGCAAATGACGTTACGATTGATCTCAACGGCCACACTCTTGACTACACGGGGACAGAGAGTCTCTTCCACGTACAGAGTGGTGGCAAGCTGACTATCACGGATTCTAAGTTTGCAACCGACGACGATAGCAAGACGGCAGTATCTGGCGGCGATAAGTACGGCAACGAAGCCAGCATCACGTACAGCAATGGCAAGCCCACGCAGCTGACCTATTACGTGACCGAGTCCACTCCTTCGAGCGACGGCGCCAGCACGACCGAGACGCTCTACCAGCACACCGTAACTCCTAAGGGCATCATTACTGCGACCAACGGCTCCGGCGCCAACTCCGTCATCTATATGGACGGCGGTACCCTGAACGTCCAGGGCGGCACTATCTGCATGCCGAAGAGCGCAAGCCATGGTTCTGACTGCCACATCATCAACGTTACGGGTAACAGTACGTTCAATCTGAGTGGCGGCTACATCGCGGGCGGACAGCGCACCTCGAACTGGGGTGGTGGCGTGTGCCTGACTGGCAGCTCTAAGCTCAACATGTCTGGTGGCGTCATCTGCGCCAACAAGGGCCAGTCCGGTGCAGGTGTCTATGCCGCGCAGGGCACGACGGTCAGCGTGAGCAACAATGCTGTCATCTCAGGCAACACTGTGGTATCTGGATCGTATGGCTACTCCGAGAAAGATAGCGCTGGCTACGGCGGAGGCATCTATGCAGTCGGTGCAACCGTCAATGTCAGCGGTGGCTACATCACAAACAACAGGATGGAAGCTACCTCCAGTGTGACGCATGTCGGCAACCTCGGTGGCGGCGGTATTGCCGTGGTCAGCACGAACAGTGGTGCCAAGAATGGCAAGTTCAGCATGTCCGGCGGCTATGTGACGGGCAACTACTCGAATGAATCCGGTGGCGGCATCTATGCAGGACACTATGGTAACGGTCTGGACAGCAACTGCACCTTCACTGGTGGCACCATTGCTTCGAATGTCGCGCAGAACTCCGAGGGTGGCGGCATCCGCGTCTCCGGGAATACCTATGCAACGTTCTACGTTTCCTCTGGTCATGCCTATGTGACGAACAACCAGTGCAACAGCCATGATGACTGGGGCGGAGGCGGCGTCTTCGTCCAGGCTGACGGCAAGTTCACCGTCAAGAACGCCCTTGTCACCAACAACACCGCAGGCGGCTATGGTGGAGGCGTGGCAGCCTGCCCGACTGGCCAGACAGTCATTACGCACACGAACGGTGCAGCTATCTATTCCAACAGGGATGATGTGGATAGCGACAGCCCGCACTTCGCAACAGGCAACAAGTACGGCAAGGTCCAGGACCATTCGATTGCTTATAATGACTCAACGTTCACCAGTCATGGCCATGCTGACTACTTCCTCGTAAAGGATCGCGGCAACACCCCTGTCACGGTCGTGACTGGCCGCATGCTGGGCGGTGGCGCAGCCAATTGGTCAGGCAGCGTTGACGGAAGTGCTGTCACGATTGACCCGAACTCTGGCGTAGAGGGCAAGTACCTCGTTGGCCTCACGGCCAATCCGGAAGACGCAGCCAAGTCTGTAGCAGTGGCGGCCGCGGCAGTTACCTTCAGCGGCAACTACGCCTACAACCACGGCGGCGGCATCATGACCAACGGCGGACTCATCCTGGGCGAGGTTAGCAACATCGACATCTATCCTGGTCTCAAGCTCAATGCCAAGAAGTCTCTTATGCAGGACGGCGCAGATGCATCAGGCCAGCTGACAAAGGATGCTTATACCTTTGTCCTGCTGAGCCCCACCTCTAAGGACAGCGTTGCTCCGTCTTGGACCAAGGACGACAAGCAGAACGACAAGCTGAACTACGGTGGCTGCACGGAGTCTGCGCGTACGACGAATGACGAGAATGGCAACATCCAGTTTAATGTCAACAGCGAATACTCTCAGGCGGGCGTATATCGCTACTACGTGGCTGAGCTCCCCAACTCAAACGACACGAAGACCCAGTCGTACGACAAGACCATCTATGAGATCACGGCAAGCGTGACC
The DNA here is from genome assembly GCA_003862195.1 of Coriobacteriaceae bacterium. GTDB lineage: Bacteria > Actinomycetota > Coriobacteriia > Coriobacteriales > Atopobiaceae > Parafannyhessea. The sequence continues at coordinate 17,547 of QOUO01000030.1, forward strand.
GAGGATGAGAGCCAGCGCACGACTCTGCTGGGAATCACCTTCAAGCACTACACCATCTCGAACCTGACCGTTACTCCGATTGTGGATGGCAAGAATGCCGACAGCTACAAGCCTGAAACCACAAACTCCGACAACTCGGTCCAGTTCACGCTGGTCAAGTCGATGGGCACGGACGGCTCTACCACGACGCCCGCGTTCACGAACACGCTGAAGCCATACTCCACTTCCGGCTCGTTCACGCCCGAGGTCAAGAAGCACGTCGAGGGCGGCGAGGTCAAGGAGTTCACCTTCGAGCTCTTTGATGAGAAGGGCTACGACGGCGGCAAGTGGGACGGCACTGCGCTCCAGACCAAGCACACCACGAAGTCCGACACCTCGGATGCGACGGTGAAATTCGACACCATCAACTACACCAACCTCGGCGTGAACAAGAATTTCACTGCTGGCAAGGGTGGCACCAAGACCTACACCTACTACATCCGCGAGAAGTCGGGTTCCGACAACGGCTACACCTACGACGGTGGCTACTACAAGGTGGTCGTGAAGGTGACAGATCATCCGGCGGATGACAAGTTCAGCGGTACGCTCTCGACCACGGCCACCTACACCTACGTGGCGGCTGATGGTACGGAGACGGACGTCGAGGAAGGTAAGGAACCCACGTTCAACAACAAGTACGCGACCACGCTTCCCAGCGCCGGACAGGCCGGCATCGCGCTCGCCTACGTGGCGGGAGCCGCGGCCCTCGCGTACGGGATCGCGAGGCTCCGCAAGACCCGCGGCGGTTCCCGCAGGGGAGGTGACCGCTGATGGCGATCTCGAAGGCGATCCGCAACGTGGTCCGCACCATGGTTCTCGCGGCGTGCGCGCTCGTGCTGGCACTGGCGGCACCGGCGACGGCGCTCGCGGGAGAGGTCACCGTCACGGGTGACAACGCGACCGACTACCTGGCATACCAGGTCTTCTCCGCTGACGTGGCAAACGGCAAGGCAAGCGACGTCGCGTGGGGCTCGGCTGCCGCGCGCGATGCGGCCGCCAAGGCGGGCGCCCCCACCACCACCGCGCAGGACGCGGCGGACTGGATCGACGCAAACCTCTCGGACGGCAACTCCGTGGCGTACGGGCTCGCGTCCGCGCTCATGGCATCCGGCGCCACGCCCGTCAGGCTGACGGCGGGCAAGGCCGCGACGCTGCAGAACGGCTACTGGCTCGTCGTGGCGGACGAGTCCGCGCTGGGTGAGCAGCAGAGCGGCACCGCGCCGGTCTTCGTGCTGGTGGGCGGCGGCAGCAGGAGCGTCAAGCCCAAGTCCGTGGTGCCCACCGTGACCAAGCACGTGCAGGAGAACAGCACCTCCGCCTGGCAGAAGGCGGCCGACGCCACCGTGGGCGACGACGTGCTGTGGCGCCTGGAGGCCACCGTGCCGGCGGGCGTGCAGGGCTACACCAGCTACGACGTGGTGTTTGCGGACACGATGTCCGCCGGGCTCGACCCCGGCAAGGTCGCGTCCTCGGCCCGCGTGTACGCCAGGGCGGGCACGGGCTCCGCGTGGGTCAAGTCCACTGCGGACGTCCCCACCACGGGGGAGAAGGACACGGCCGGCTGGCAGGACGTGACTGCCCAGTGCACCATCGCGGTGGAGGGCCAGTCCTTCTCCGTCAAGTCACCAAACCTGGTGGCGACGCTCGGGGCGGACGCGCTCAAGGCCGGCGGCGCGCAGGTGTGCGTGATCTACAACGCGCCCCTCAACCAGAGGTGCAACCACGGCGCGGCCAAGGGCAACCCCAACGAGGTCTACCTCAAGTACCCCAAGTCGCCCTTTAGCTACCGGGAGTACCTGAGCACCCCCAAGGACGACGCCACGGCCTACACCTGGGACGTGCTGCTGACCAAGCGCTCCAGCGCGGGCGACGCCGTGCTGAGCGGCGCGGTGCTGAGCGTGACGGACCCGCAGGGCCGCCACCTGGCGCAGGACGGCAGCTGGCACAAGTCCGGCCAGACCGTTACCACCAACGCCAAGGGCCAGGTGCGCCTGAGCGGCGTGGACTCCGGCACCTATCGCGTGAGCGAGGCCAGGGCGCCCGAGGGCTACCAGCGCTTCGAGGGCACGCGCAAGCTGGTCCTCGCCGTGACGGGCCTCGACGTGAGGCAGGTCGCCTCCGCGCACCCCACGCTCACCATCCAGGCGGAAAGCCCGCTGCGCGCGGACGCCGTCGAAGGCTCCACCAGCCTCGCCCAGGCGAGCATCCTCAACACCCCCACGACCACCGTCCCGCCCACGAGCAAGGGCGGCAACGGGATCGTCAAGACGGGAGACCTGATCAACCTTGCGCCGGTCGCTCTGCTGGCGCTCGCGGGAGCCGGATTGGCGGTGATGGGCCTAAGGGTGCGCAAGAGGGGCGAGAAGA